>JAEUIF010000799.1 GCA_016795185.1 Planctomycetia bacterium
AAATCGCTTGCGCTCGGGGGCGCGGTTGATGCAGGCCAGGTAAGTGTAGGCCATTAAGGCACGTACCCGCCATTCTGGGACGGCCAGGACATGCGGCCCCCACCGCAGGAGGTCGATTTCAATCAGATGTGCACCGCTGGCCAAAACGGCACGTTGCTTCTTGACGTAGCTGTCCCGACCAGGTCCGGCGTACTTGTTCGATGGGCTGACGAGTTCCAGTACGGCGACGACCGTGCCGCCCCGGTGCATGTCGAGGATTTCAATGTAGTGCTCGTGCAATTCCAGTTCTTCCACATCCACCACAATGGGACTGGTACGACCGGACGGCACGGTCTGCAACGGAGGGCCACTGTGGCGCGGTAGCCTCTCAATCCAGACATCTGGAATGCGCGGCTGATCCGGGGCTTCCAAGTAGACTCGTTCCTCCACGGTGGCCACATAACGCGGTCGGATTTGCGCCCCGAGCAAGTTGGCGAACGCGACGATCAGCCGGGTATGGAGGCTCGTCCAGAGCACCGGATGTTCGAGATAGGGGTCCATCCCCGGAAAGGGGGCGTTCATCGTCGGTCCTCTCAGTAGTTCAAACCCGGCACCGCCACGCCGCGCTCCTCGGCGCAGCGCACCGCCTCATCATAGCCGGCGTCGACGTGGCGGATCACGCCCATTCCGGGGTCGCTGGTCAGCACCAGGCGCAGGCGGCGCTCGGCTTCGGCGCTGCCGTCGGCCACCACCACCATGCCGGCGTGCAGGCTGTAGCCGATGCCCACCCCGCCGCCGTGATGCACGCTCACCCAGCCCGCGCCGCAGGCGGTGTTGACCAGCGCATTCAGCACCGGCCAGTCGGCGATGGCGTCGGAGCCGTCCTTCATGGCCTCGGTTTCGCGGTTGGGTGACGCCACCGAGCCTGCGTCGAGGTGGTCGCGGCCGATGACGATCGGCGCCTTCAGCACCCCCTGGCGGACCATCTGGTTGAAGCGTTCGCCCAGCTTCGCCCGTTCCCCGTACCCCAGCCAGCAGATGCGGGCTGGCAGTCCCTGGAACTGGACCTTCTCGCGCGCCAGCTGGAGCCAGCGGGCGAGTGCCTCATCGTGGGGAAAAGTCTCCAGCGCCGCCTGGTCGGTGCGATAGATGTCCTCGGGATCGCCCGACAGCGCTGCCCAGCGAAATGGCCCCTTGCCCTCGCAAAACAGTGGCCGAATGTACTGCGGCACGAAGCCCGGAATACGGAAGGCATCCTGGACGCCGCCCTCAACCGCCTGGGCGCGAATGTTGTTGCCGTATTCAAAGGCGACCGCGCCCCGCTCTTGCAATTGCAGCATGGCCTTCACGTGGGCCGCCACCGATTCGCGCGCCCGTGCCATGTACCGTTTCGGATGGTCGCGGCGCAGGGCGTCGAGGTCTTCAGTGTCCTTTTGCCGTGTGGGCACGTAGCCGTTGAGCAGGTCGTGGGCCGAGGTCTGATCGGTCAGCACGTCCGGGACGATCCGACAACGTACCAGTTCCGGCAACACCGCGGCGGCGTTGCCCACCAGGCCGACCGACAGGGGCTGACGGGACCACTTGGCGTCCAGCACCAGGTTCAGGGCTTCGTCGAGCTTCCAGCACATCTTGTCGAGGTAGCCGGTCTGCAAGCGGCGTTCGATGCGCGCGGGGTTCACATCCACGCCCAGGAAAGCAGCGCCGTTCATGGTCGCGGCCAGCGGCTGCGCGCCGCCCATGCCGCCCAGTCCGGCGCTGAGAACGAAGCGGCCGGACAATGGGCCGTCGCTGGGCCGGCGTTCGGGGTGGTTGGCGAAGTGCTTGCGCCCGCAGGCCGCGAAGGTTTCGTAGGTGCCTTGCAGGATGCCCTGGGTGCCGATGTAGATCCAGCTGCCGGCCGTCATCTGGCCGTACATCGTCAGGCCCATTTCCTCCAGCCGGTGAAATTCCTCGAAGGTGGCCCACTTCGGCACCAGCAAGCTGTTGGCGATCAGCACGCGCGGCGCTAGTTCGTGGGTCTTGAACACCGCCACCGGCTTGCCCGACTGCACCAGCAGGGTTTCATCGTTCTCCAGCTTGCGAAGCGTGGCGACGATCGTCTCGAACGCCTGCCAGCTGCGCGCCGCTCGCCCGGAACCGCCATAGACCACCAGGCGGTCGGGATCCTCGGCCACCTCGGGATCGAGATTGTTCATCAACATGCGAAGGGCCGCTTCCTGGATCCAGCCCTTGCAGGTGCGTTCGATGCCCCGCGGTGCGCGGATTTCGCGGACGGGAACGGCAACAGCTTCAGCCACCGACATGATCGATCCTCCAGCACCAACTCGACTCGCGTTGAATGGGACTCCCTTCGGCCGGGACTTATTATAACCGGCTTGCAGTTGGTTGGTCGGCATCGGACAATAAGGCGAAAGCTCAACGAGCACTTCGGCTGCGGGTTTCCACCGTCGGCCCGACATTCTCGGAGTCACGATGCGCCGCTTCTCGCGACACCTACCCTGGTTGCTCGTCCTGGCGACGGCGCTGGTCGCCGTACTGTATCGCCATACCAGCGCCGTGGGAGAGAAGGATGTTTCGGAAGTTGTCGAGCAGTATTGCAAACAACTCCGCGCTAACAGTCCCAAGACACGGTTGCAGGCTGCCAAGGGTCTGGGCATGCTGCGGCATAAAGCCAAGGATGCAGCGCCCTTCCTGATCAACGCCCTGAGCGACGAGGAGTTCGACGTGGCCGACGCCGCCGCGCGCTCGTTGGGGCGGATCGGTCCCGCGGCACTGCCTTACCTGCGCGACGCCCTGGACAACAAGTTCGGCACCGTGCGCCTGGGTGCGGCCGAGGCCCTGGGCGATATCGGCCCTGAAGCCAAGGAGTCGATTCCGAAACTCCGGGCGTTGATGATGAACGACGATAAATCGGGCAAAAGCGCTGCCTGGGCGCTGGCCCGTATCGGCGGCGACGCGCAGCCCGTGTTGCTCGCTGCCCTGAAAGAGCCAGACCCTGCGGTGCGCTATCGGGCGGCGTACGCGCTGGGCGACCTGCGCGACCGACCAAAAGAGGCGGCAAAAGCTCTGGCGTCGGTGCTCGAAGACCCGAACGGCCAGGTTCGTAAGGCTGCCGTCCGTGCTTTGATCTGGTACGGCCCGAAAGCCGAGGACGTCGTGCCCCTGCTGGTTGCCGCCCTGGCGAATCCCGACCTCCATGTCGAGGCGGCGCAGGCCCTGGCGCGCAGTGGCCCGAAAGCCGTCGAACCCCTCACGGCAGCGCTACAGCACGCCGACCCCGCCGTGCGTGCCGGCGCGGCCGAGGCGTTGACCTACATGGGGCCACATGCGCCGCGACGGCTCGCGCTGTCGCAGGCGGAGCCCGCGCCGCAGGTGGCCTTGAAGGGGGTGGTCGCTCCCTTGACGCAGGCGCTGGGTGACAGGGAGGCCCGGGTGCGCAAGGCGGCGGCGGAAGCTCTGGGCGCGATTGGCCCCGACGCAAAGGCCGCCGTGCAGCCCCTGGTCGCTGCCTTGAAAGACCAGGACGAGGGCGTGCGGACCCAGGCCGCGCAGGCGCTCAAGCAAATCGATCCCGCTACCGCCAAGCAAGCTGGCGTACCGTGATATTCATTTCAGGAGCCCGTTCATGACCCGACTGCGTGAAACCTTGCTGGCGACGGCAATACTGGCCGCAGGTTGCGGCCCGACGCTCATCACCGCGCCAGACGTGGTGCGGCCCGAGACCAGTCCCGATCCGAACGATCCGCTGCTGGCCGGTAAGCCGCTGTCACTCTGGAAAGCGGACTTGAAAAAGCCGAGCGCGGCCGCCCGACGATCCGCTGCCGCGGCACTGGGCGAACCAAAGGCGAAGTTTGTCATTCCCGTC
>JAEUIF010000817.1 GCA_016795185.1 Planctomycetia bacterium
CCCCCCGCCGGGGGTCGGGGGCGGTGCGGGTTGGTCCCCCTGCCGTCTGGGGCGCGTCCCGGACGCCGGAGCTTTGCCACCTACAGCCGTGGGGGGCCGCGCCCCCCCCCGCCCCCCCACGCCGGTCGGATTGCAACGTCAGCGTGAGGGCGGCGCCGTCGTCGCCGACGCGCGTCACGCGGAAGAAGTAGCCGAACGCCGGCGAGCCCGCGGTGGCGTCCAGCACCCAGCCGCCGCGTCGGATGGCCGGCTTGCTGCCGGCGGCATACGGCACTTCGACGACGTTGTTGCCGATGTAGTTGGCGGGATACTGGTACTCGCCGCGCGGCACCGCGCCGGAGTTCTGGCTGGTCGGCCGGTTGCGGTAGACCACCACTTGATACTCCAGGGTGCGCATGCGCGCCTGGCCGGGGTCGCGCAGCCAGCGCACCATCCAGGCCCAGGAAAAGCGGCCCTGGCGGGAGAGCGGCGTCAGCGGCAGGCCCGTGGGCGCGAAGTCGATCTCGTCAAGCAAAGTACACCAGCGGACGGCATCGGTGTAGTTGGCGGTGCCCAGGTTCATGCGCGGGATGCCGCCGGGCAGCGCCGCCGCGCCGTAGATGTTGTGGCCGATCGGGTCGATGTAGACCGGGCCGTTTCTCAGGGCTGGTTCCAGCTGGCCGGTCAGGTAGGTGTTGGTGCCGGTGGTTTGCAGGCTCACGCGCCAGGCCGAGCGCAGGATGGCGGAGGCATTGGCGGCCGAATGCGCGCAGCGGTCGTCGTCGATGGCCTGGGCCATGTTGGCGGCACCCAGCGGGAACAGCGTCATCAACGCCATCAGCCCCAGGCCGCAGACAAAGATGGCGACCAGCACTTCGGTCAAGGTTACGCCGGAGCGGCGGGAGTGCATGGTACGGGCTCCTTTCAGCTCAGAGCGTTCGGACGAACTGATGTAGGTCAGGCTTTCTAGCCTGACTGTCAGGCTAGAAAGCCTGACCTACATTTCGTGGTTTCCGTCCGCTCTTAAAGGCCCGACGAGCGGGCGCTGTCGCAGAAGGTGTACGGGTGAACGCCGCCGTTGTCGGCCGGGTGGACGGAGACCAGGCCAGTGCGAACCAGGACGCAAACGACGTTGGGCGAACCGGACTTGGCGTCCGAGTCCTTGGTGTCGCGGACGTAAAGAATCACGCGGTCAATGCCGCCCCACTGCCCGGTCACACTGCCGTTGGGCGAGAAGATGATTTCGAAGCCGGGGGGCGTCGTGCCGCTGCCGAGCAGGATCGGGATGAACATCGGGGTCTTGGCCAGTGGCGTGCGGCCGTCGAACGAGCAGGCGGTGAAGTCGACGGCCACGTTCGCCGGCAGGTTGATGGCCGGCTGGTTCAGCATCGGCGTCGGCTGCCGGACGATGCGGTACTCGGTGGTGGCCGGAATCGGGTAGGGCAGCGGCGCGAACAGGCCCAGGCCGCCGCTGCCGGCGTCCACCTGGAAGATGCGGTGCGGCACGCCGCTATTGTGGATGATGAGGTGGTCGCCGGCCTGGACGCGGCCCAGGTCGCCTCCGGTGATCTGCACCACGTTGCTGTTGCCGCGCGGCGCGGACAGCGTGCCGCCGGTGAGGTCGACCGGCTGTTGCACCCAGGTCAAACGCTCGCAGAACTGGGCGCGGGTCGGGGCGATGCGCAGGCCGGTGTTGAGCTTGTCGCGGCGGGCGCGCTGCCGGGCTTCGGCCAGGGCCGCTTGCAGCACTTGCGCGCCGCGCGCCGCCCCGTCGCGCTGGTAGACGGCGGGCAGGAAGGCCACCGTCAGCCCGAACAGGAACAACAGGATGCCGATCACCACCAGCAACTCGATGAGCGTGAAGCCGGCGCGGCGTTGGCGTTTCAGGTCGCGAATCATCACGGCACCTCACTTGCCCAGGCGCAGGAACTTCGAGGACAGGTCATCCGCGGGCGGCGGCAGCAGGTCTTCGTTCGGCAGCACTTCCTGAATACGGTTGGCGCCGGCCGAACGGATGTAGTAATTGGTCGCCCCGGTGGCGGAATCGAAGTGGGCGACGAATTGCAGCGGCTCGTCCCAGCCGTCCATCAGGCACTTCAGGCCGGTGGCCGGATCGGTGTAGACTTCCCGAGGCGACAGCGTGCTCAGGTCGAAGCTCTGGCCCATGCGGTCGAACGACAGGGCCAGGTACAGGCAGATGCTCGATTCGTAGCCGTTGTTCATCGGCGCGGCGTTGTTGGGCGCCGGCGCGCTGCGGCCTTGCAGGGCGTCACGGTACTCCTTCTTCGGCCCCAGCAGCGGCGGGCCGCTGACCGCCAGGGCGAACGTGGTCGGAAACTCCTGCTGCAAGCGCAGCTGGGTGTAGGCGTCCAGCACCCGCTGCGGGTTGCTGTTGCCGACCGACGCTTGCAGCGACGACCAGATGGCGGGCGGAATCTGCTCCTTGCGCGCCTGATCGTTGACCGCCCGGCTTTGCGCCTCGATGACCGAGGCCAGCTTCATGATGAGCGTTTCGGTGCTCTTCTGCGGGGCGACGCGCATCATCTTGATGACCACGCCGACGGACAGGGCCGCCAGCACGGCCATGATGGCGATCACCACCAGCAATTCGACCAGGGTAAAGCCCTGGCGGCGTCGGGTAGTCGCAGGCGGAAGCGTCATGGTGCGGGACTCCTCGGAATAAACCGGTTGCTGGTCTCAGCGCCCACCCAGCAGGAAGCTGGCGAAGTTGGAAATATCGTCGTAGCCATCGCTGCCCGGGGGATAGGTGGCCCCGCCCTGGCCGGACTGCCAGAGGCCGCCGCTCTGACCGAACTTGCGGTTGCGGCCGGCGGAAATCAGCTGATAACTGTCCGGGTTGACGTTGTTCAGGTACGCCGACAGCCCGGTGAGCGTGGGCACGCCGCCGACTGGCCCGTGCGGCAAGGACGTGCAGTCGCCCGCGTACTGGCCGGGAATGTAGCGGTCGGGACCGCGACTGTAGCTGCTGAAGTAGGCGATGGGCACTTCGTTCCAGCGGTCCAGGTACGAGTAATAGCCGTTGCCGTGCACGTCCTTCAGACGGTTCGGCCGGAACTCGTAGAAGGTGATGCGCTCGCCCCCCGGCGCCAGCGGGTTGGTGGCGTTGGACGACCAGCCGAGCAGGTCGGGCGTGGTGTTGACGTTGCGCGACAGGTGCGGCCCCGCCAGGAAGAAGACCAGGCACTGATCGCCCTCCAGGGTGGCGGGGGGCACATTGAGAATGCCGCCGGTCTTGGGGAAGAGCCGGGCCAGGTAACTGAGGGACGCCGCGTCCGCCCCCGGCCCCACGGTGATGCGGCTCGGCAGGTAGCCGACGCTGCCCAGCCGGTCGCTCTGCGCGAACGCCGCGACGGCCTTGTGCAGTTCGGTCAAGTCCTTGCGGCAGTCAATGTCCTCGCCGGCGGTGCGCAGCTTCTGCACCACGCCCGCCGTCATGGCCATCAACACCGCCAGGATGGTGACCACGACCAGGATTTCGATCAGCGTGAAGCCGCTGCGGCGCTCCGTCAATTGCACGAGCATGGAAACCGCCCTCCAGCTACCGTCGCCCCTGGTGCAATCTCAAGGGACTGGTTGCCCCACATAGTGACGTTCGGGGTGCCATGCCCACGGCTTTGCGTGGGCATGGGGCATCGCACGCTTCCCATGCCCACGCCGAGCCGTGGGCATGGGACCCAATCCTCCGATTGAGCAAGGTGTCCCTGCACCGGGGCGAGGGACGTGGTCGGTCACTTCGCCAGACCTTCCATCAGCTTCAGCAACGGCAGGAACAGGGAGATCACGATGCCGCCGATGATGATGCCGAGCACGACGATCATCAGCGGTTCCAGGATGTCGATCAGCCCTTTCACCAGGGCGTCGATTTCTTCCTCGTAGAAGTCGGCGATCTTGAAGAGCATGGTGTCGAGGTCGCCGGTCTCCTCGCCGACCTCGATCATGTTCACGACCATGTCGTCCACCAGCCGGCTTTCGCGCAGCGGCTGGGCGATGGTGTCGCCCTCGCGGATGGATTCGTAGACCCGCTGAAACGCCTGCTCGAAGACCAGGTTGGTCGCGGTCTCGCGGACGATGCTCAGGCCTTCGAGGATGGGCACGCCCGAGCTGACCAGCGTGCCGAGCGTGCGCGTCGCCCGCGCCACGGCGGTCTTCTTGATGAGCTGGCCCATGATCGGCACGTAGAGCTTGAAGCGGTCCACCGCGTAGGCCCCGCTTTTACTCAAACAGATGAGCTTGATCGCGATCCAGAACATCAGGGGGAAGAGCGGGATCACGTACCAGTAGCTGACGAACCAGTTCGAGATGGAAATCAGCACCTGGGTCGCGTAGGGCAACTCCAGCTCGAAGTCCTCGAAGATCTTTTTGAACTTCGGGATGATGTAGATCATGATGAACGACACGATCAGCACGGCGACCGTGATGACCACCGACGGGTAGATCATGGCGCCGATGATGCGCCGCTTCAGCTGCTGCGCCTTTTCCTTGAAGTCGGCCAGGCGCTTGAGGATCACTTCCAGCGCGCCGCCGGCCTCGCCGGCCTTGACCATGTTCACGTAGAGCCGGTCGAAGCACTTGGGGTGCTTGGCGAAGGCTTCGTGCAGGCTGCTGCCGGACTCCACATCCTCGACCACGTCGATGAGCGCGTTCTTGAGTACGCCGGGCCGCAGCTGGCGTTCGAGGATGCGCAGCGAGCGCAGCACCGGCAGGCCGGCGTCTTGCAGGGTCGAGAACTGGCGCGTGAAGGTGGTCAGTTCCTTGGCGGACACGCCGCCAATGGTCATGACCTGGCCTTTTTTGCGCTTGCCGCCGCGGCCCTTGCCCTTCTTGCCGCCCTTCTTGCCGCCGGACTCGGCGATCTTGGAGACGAAGTAGCCCATCTCCTTGATTTTCTTGAGGGCTTCTTCCTCGCTGGCGGCATCGACCTCGTCCTTGACCTGATGGCTGGCCGAGTCCATGCCCTCGAACTTATAGGTTGGCATCGGTGGTGATTCCTCCGCTTTCGCCCCTCTCCCCTGGCGGGAGAGGGGTAGGGGTGAGGGGGAAGTAGGTGCAAAGTCCGGGGCCCGCCCCCCACCACG
>JAEUIF010000834.1 GCA_016795185.1 Planctomycetia bacterium
GGCTGCTGCGGTTGCGGTTATCCTTCTGGCAGGCGGCGCTTCGGACTCGCCGCGGGGCGGCTCGACTGCCGCGCGGAACACTCCGCCGACGACCGCTGGGACGAAGCCGACGCCCTCGACCCCGTCCCCGTCCGACCCAAACTGGACCCAACTGTTCAACGGCAGGGACTTGCAAGGCTGGACCGAACGCAGCGCGGCTCCGGGCGCCTGGACGGTCAGCAACGGTATTTTGTCGGGAGCGCGCGACGCCGGCTTTCTGTACAGCCAACGCGGCGACTATCGCAATTTTCACTTCAGAATCGAGGCCCGGCTGGAACGCAACAGCCTGGGAGGGCAGGGTTTTCGCGCCCTGTATCGGACCCTGCCGCACGGCTATTACGTGCAGTCGGACATCGGCCGCGCACCGCCCGGCAACAAGACCGGATCGTTGTTCATCGCCCGCGATTTCGGCGAGATCACCCAGCTGGCCGGGGTGCGGGAGGTGCTGAGCCCGAACGAGTGGTACACGCAGGAAATCGTGGCGGTGGATAACCGCATCACGGTATTCGTGAACGAACGGCGGGTGGTGGACTACATCGACGCCAAGAATACCTTCGCCAGCGGGCATGTGACGCTGTTCACCGCCAGTGCTCCCATTCAGTACCGCAAGGTGGAAATCAAGGAACTGAAGAACGCACCGCCGGGCCGTTGAGCGTGGCGGCCACCAGGCCCGCGCAAACGCCGACCAAAAGTGGCCGCGGCTCGGTTTCAAAGAACGGATTGTAGAGAACTCGCTACGTCTACTTTTCCTTTCGGAACGACGACGTGACGCTCTTGGCCATCGACCTCTAGGAGAGCCAGGCCGTGCCCACCGCCCTCGACCGCTGGTATCTGACGCAAGGCGGCTGCCAGTACGGCCCGTTCACGACCACCGAGTTGTTCGACGCCCTCTCGGTGGGGAAGGTGGCTCCCAGCGAATGGGTCTGGCCCGAAGGTGTGGACGTGGGTATCACCGTGCAGCAGTTTCTGGAGCGGGTCCACGCGGAAACTCTGCCAGGCTGGATGGAAGCACCGCCAATGCCCTACGTCGAGGGTTGGTATCACATCCGCCCCCAGCAACCCTGCGGCCCCTTCGCCAAGGAAACGCTCTTGGAGCTGGCGGTACGCGGCGAGCTGCGGCCCGACGATGTGATCTGGCGGCATAATGCCAGCGGCTGGTCATCCTTCGCCGCGAAGCAGGTTATCGCGTATCCGCCACCTGGCTCACCGTGGCCGAGTTGGTTGAAGGAAACGGCGCGTGCCGAAAAGGTCAAGCTGTCCACAACGGCGGCGAAGCGTCCCTCCAATTCCGCTCCCTTGACTGCGGCGACGAGTGCCCAGCCACCTACGGCCTTGCCCGACTGGATGGACGAGTTGAAAAAAGCAGCGTTACCAGCCCAGCCAGCATCTGCGGCGCTGCCCGATTGGATGAAGGAAACTCGCCTGGATGCCGCGACCGCCAAGAAGCTGCCCTCTCCGCAGTCTGTCGCACCGCCAGGTTGCCCCACGCCCGACTGGGTGGCGGACATTCGCACGATTGAACAATCCCTGCGCCGCCAGTTCATCCTGACCCTGGCGCAGCCTGCCAAGGCACCAACGCCGACCGTAACCGCCGCACCCCAGCGGTCCACACCGATGCCGCTGTCGCTACCTGCGGCGACTGCTTCCAAGCTGGCGACCTCTTCCTGGCCACTTTCCCAGGACTACAACGAAGCGATCCAGACGCCGACCCAATGTTTTAGCGACCCTGAACTGCGTCAGGGCACTGCGATCACCAATGCGCTGGGTCTGCCCATCCCCTGCGCGGGCAATTTTGCCGACGTGTACGCCGTGCAGACGCCCAGACGCAAATTAGCCGTCAAGTGCTTTACCCGCCAGATTCCTGGCCTCCGCGAACGCTACGTCGAAATCAGCCAGTACCTCAAGCAGGTCCAGTTGCCGTTCATGGTGGAGTTCCAGTTTCTGGACCAGGGCATCAAGGTTCGCGGGCAATGGTATCCCGTGCTGAAGATGCAGTGGGTCGAAGGTGTCCCGCTCAACAACTACGTTCAGGATCAACTGAATAGCCCGCAGACCTTGCGGGCGCTCTGTCGCATGTGGCTTAAACTCGCGGGCAGGCTTCAGCAGGCGAGCCTGGCCCACGGCGATCTGCAACACGGCAACGTACTGCTGACACCCGCGACCAAGGCCGAAACCTTCCGCGTGCATCTGGTGGACTACGACGGCATGTGCGTGCCCGCGCTAGACCTGCTCAAGCCCATCGAAGTAGGGCACTCGGCCTACCAGCACCCGCAGCGGCAACGGGAGGGCACTTATG
>JAEUIF010000846.1 GCA_016795185.1 Planctomycetia bacterium
CCCACGCAGAGCCGTGGGCATGGCACCCCAACCTCCGCTTGAGCAAATTGTCTTTGCACCCGCAATAGAGGACCGCGCGAGCCGGGAGAGAGCGAGTCTTCTCTCAACCGGCCTCGCGGGTCAATGCGCGGCGGAGAGTTCGGCAGGGTTGAAACGCTGAGCGTGGTAGCCGTGCAGCGTCAGCACGAACGCCTCTTCGTCGGCGAAGCGGTGTTCGCAGCGCAGGCACTGGCTGACGGCGACCGACGGCGCGGCACTGTGTTCGCAGCCGCCGGCCTGCGCACCGGAGCGCGACGGGTCGTCGCCGGCCACCAGGCGCGGGCGGGTGGCTGCGGCGGCGGACTGGGCCAGCAACCGCATCGACCAGTAATTGACGGTGCGCACCGCGCCGCATTGCCGGCAGCACAGGCGCGTCAGGGGCAGCCCGTGGCAACGCGGACAGAGCCGCAGACGGTCGATGACGGCTTCTTGCAGCACGCCGAGTTCCGCCCAGGCGCGCAGCACCTCGGCGGGAAAGCCGTAGTGGAAGGTCATCGTCTCGAAGTCGCAGCGCGGCGTCAGGTTCTTCGGCAGGAGCAGTTCCTGCGCCGGGCCGCCGAACCGGCCATGCACCAGGATGCGGCCGTCCGGCATGGGGCTGGACGTGAACACTTCGAGCCCCGCCTGCCGCGGCGGTTGTTCCGCTTCGACCTCGACGCTCACCAGCAGGCGCGGTTGGCCGGCGTAGTGTTCCAGGGCCAGGGTCATTTCCTCGGCGCTGACCTCGCAGACCGTACCGTGGCAGCGGTAGGCCAGCGCGGGTCGTCCGTCGAGGAGCGTGGGAATGATGACGGCGGGCAGGGCCGTCGATCGGATCGCGTCTGGCCGGGGCTGCAAGCGAATGATCCCGTGCAGCAGGTCGGACAGGCCGCCGGCGGAACGCTCCACCAGACGACGGTTGATCCGGTTGACGGTGCTCATGCGTGGTTCACCGACGGCGAACGTCCTCTCAGGTCCGGAGCTTCCACAGCCCCGATTTGATCTCGTGTTGCAGGACTTCCCGCACGCAGCTCGTTTGCAGCCGACGCAGCACTTCCGGCTTCTTCTCCGGTGCTGCTTCCCGATCGACCTTCAAGCCCATCAAACGACGCACGAGGCGGAGCATGGCCGCGTCCCTCTCTCTGGGTATGGACACCGACGAGGCACCGTGAAGTCGCCGCGGGATTCCGTTTCCGGGCGCCGTCCGGGCCGTAGGGGGTGATGACGGACCAGAGAGTAACACGTTTCCTTTTTTGGAAGCAACACCAGTGCCAAAGCCCCGGAGGTCCGCAAAGATTCGCGAAAATCCCGGACGCAACTCAATAGATTTGAAAGGCTTGTGCGATTCAATGCCAGATGGAATCCCGCGGTGATCGCGGTGCGGGGTGCTTGGAATCAAGGAGACAGGGATGCTCGACTGTCAAGCGGCTGGCGCAAGCTGGTCATTCGCTTACCAGACCGAACGCTCGATGGTGATGTCGAGCGTGCGGATCTTGTGGCGCAGGCTGTTGCGGGTAATGCCGAGGATTTTGGCCGCTTGCACCTGGTTGCCGTTGGTGTGCCGCAGCACTTCGGTCACCAGCTGGCGTTCGAGCAGTTGCAGGGCCTCATCGTAGAGGTTGTGCGAGCCCTGCTCCAGCCGCTCGCGGATGTAATGTTGCAAGTCGAAGCCGCCGCTCGGCGCGGTGGGCTCCTCGTCGGCGGGTCGCGCCGGTTCCTGGAGGTAGCGCGGCAGGAACTCGGGCGCCAGTATTGGGCCGGCGGCCTGCAATAACGACTGCTTCAGCACGCTCTGCAACTCGCGGAGGTTGCCTGGCCAGGTGTGCCGGCGAAGGATTTCGAGGGTTTCGGGCAACACCTGGACGACTTTCTTGTCCAGTTCGCGGTTAAAGCGCTTCAAGAAGTGATTGACGAGCAACGGCAAGTCGTCGCCGCGCTCGCGCAATGGCGGCAGCTTGATCGTGAAGACGCTGAGACGATAGTAGAGGTCGCTGCGGAAGGTGCCGTTGCCGACCATGTGTTCCAGGTCGCGATTGGTGGCCGCAATCAGACGCACGTTGGCCTGGATGGTCTCGTTGCCGCCGACGCGCTCGAAGCGCTGTTCTTGCAGCACGCGCAGAATTTTCGTCTGGGTCAGCGACGACATGTCGCCGATTTCGTCGAGAAACAGCGTGCCGCCGTTGCACTGCTCGAACTTGCCGATCCGCTTGCGCTCAGCGCCGGTGAACGCACCTTTCTCGTGGCCGAACAACTCGCTTTCGAGCAATGTTTCGGGAATGGCAGCGCAGTTGATGGCCAGGAATGGGTCCGCTCCGCGCCGGCTGTGCTGGTAGATGGCGCGGGCCACCAGTTCCTTGCCGGTGCCGCTTTCGCCGAGAATGAGCACGGTCACGTTTTGCGGCGCGACGCGGCCGATGGCCTTGTACACCGCCTGCATCGCCGGGCAGCGGCCGACGAGCAGGTCGGCGGAATCGGGCACGCCGCCTTCCTCGCCCATCACGGCCGGCACGTGCATTTGCCGGCTGATCTCGAAGGCTCGACCGACCAGGTTCTGTAACTCGGCGACGCGCTCGGGATGCGTCAGCTGGTCCTTGAGCAGGTACTCGTAGGCGCCGAGTTTCATGGCCTCGATGGCCGTCTCGGTGGTGCCCTGGCCGGTGACAAAAACGACGGGGATGCGGGCATCAATTTCGCGGATGCGCCGAAAGGTCTGCAAGCCGTCCAGGTCGGGCAGCTGGATATCGAGCAGGATCACGCCGGGATGTTGCTTCGCCACCAGGTCCAGACCCTGCTCGGCGTTGCCTGCCGTCAGCAGGGTAATGTCGGGCTGCTTGGCGAAGATGGACCGGAAAATGCGCAGGATCGCCGGATCGTCGTCGATGGCGAGCAGCACGGGCATGGAGAGCCTCCCAGGGGCGCAGGGGCCCACAACTCCACTTCACTATCGTACCATTTTCCAGCCCCTGCCGGAAGGGTGCGGATTGATAGTTTCCCTCAGTTGCCAGCCACCTTCTCAAGGCTGCCAGGAATTTTCAGCCGACAGGCGAGCCATGTGAAGGTTTGCTCACCCAGCGAGTAGCTCGCTCGCTATTTTTTGCATCAAGATAGACCGCTTCGCCACTCTTGATCCGCCGCGCTGCCGAGAAATCGCGGAGCGAATTCATCCAGTAGGAGTGAGGTATGCCCGACTACGATGTGAGTTTCAAGATGGTCGCCCGTGCTTCTGGTCAGCAGTTAGCCCGGCTGGCCGGCTTGGATTGCCACCAGTGGCAACCGATCGGTGGCGAGGTGCAGGCCACCGAGCGCCTGGCTGACCGCGCCTTTCGAGCGCGGCGCGGCCGGGACCGCTGCGTCGTCTACATGGAAGCGTATACCCGGTGGAACAAGCACGCCCGCTGGAACGTGCTGGCGAAGTCGGGCCTGCTCTCCGAGCGCGAGCGGTTGCCGACGCAGTCGCTGGTCTACGTCCTGTTGCCGCAAGGCTATCCCCCAGCGCGCGGCGGCCAGCCGTCGCGCGGCAAACGACCGCCGCGCGGTACCTTCCGCTTGCAAGTGAACAAACGGCCGACGCAACAGGTCTGGTTTGAAGAAATCTGTTTCTGGAAAGAAAAACCTCAACCCTGGTGGGAAGAAGCACCAGGCTTGATGGCGCTCTACCCGCTCTGTCAACATGGCACAGCGCCGGGGACCGCAGTGGCCCACGCCGCGCAAAGCATTGTCAGCCATGTGGCGGACCCGCTGGCGCGCGCCGACCTGTTGGTAACGCTGGCCATCTTTGGTAGACTCAAGCTACCGCAGGGGCAGGTCCTGGACCTGATTGGGAGAAACCAGATGATCGAATCGCCGATGTACCAGGAAATCCTCGCCGAAGGCCACGCGCGCGGGCAGGTGAACACCAAGCGCGACGACATCGTGGAAGCGCTCACGTTGCGCTTTGGGGCGGCAGCGACGGCGGAGTTTGCCGAGGCACTGCGCGGCCTGGAGGATTTGGCCCGGCTGGCCGACCTGTTCCGGGTGGCGCTGGGCTGCCGCAAGTTGAGCGAGTTTCGCAAGGCCCTCGACGCCGCCGCCGGCAAGTAAGCGAGTGCCCGCCCATGACCGAGCAGGAATGGCTGGAATGCAGCGATCCGTTCGCGATGCTGGATGTCGTGCGCGGCCAGGTAAGCGAGCGCAAGCTGCGGCTGTTTGCGGTGAGTTGCGTGCGTCCCCACGTCGGTATTTGGCCCAACGATGATCCCAGCCGGGCACTGGACATGACCGAGCAGTTCCTGGAAGGCCAGGTCCTCGCCGAGTACGAGGAAGCCAACCAATCTCACATCGAGGACGAGCGGCCGGGGGAAGTAACGATACACCGCGGCGTCCCACGCAACTGGCTCTGTGAAGCTCTGTTTGCGGGCAATGCCTGGCACGCGGCCCGTTCGACCGCTGGCCATGTTGGCATTCGACTCGAGTTAAGGTACTTCGGCGCGCATCGAGTGAATGCCGACTGGGCACCTGATCAGCTTCGCAAACCCCGCCAAGCCGTTCAGGCCGAACAGACGCGGTGGTTGCGCGACATTGTCGGCAACCCCTTCCGCCCTGCCGCAATCAATTCGGTTTGGCAAATGTCTACCGTGATTTCGTTGGCGACCGCCATCTACGACGAGCGGGCCTTCGACCGCCCGCCCATCCTGGCCGATGCCCTCGAAGACGCCGGCTGCGATTACGCCGACTTATT
>JAEUIF010000863.1 GCA_016795185.1 Planctomycetia bacterium
GTGGCGGAGTGGATGGCCGAGGGCAGTTCGTCGAGTTGGGCGAGTGCGTCCGCTTCCGTGACCGGGATGGCTGCCGCCGCTGCCTCATTCTCGCCCGGCGCTACGTGCAGCGCCACCGGCAGGCTCTGTCCATTCACCGCCCCTTCGAGATCGTGGACCACGGCCATCGGCGTCAGGTGCCGTTCGGCGGGGGATTTGGCGAGCATGCGGTCGAGCACCGCCTGCACGCGCGCCGGCATTTCCGGCCGCAGGCCGCTCACCGGGGGCGCCTTGGATTGCTGGTGCCACAGCAGCTTTTGCGCCAGCGTGCCGCCCGGAAACGGCGGCTGCGCGGTCAGCAGATAGTAGAGGGTGCAACCCAGGCTGTAGATGTCCGAACGGATGTCGGCCTGGTGCATGTCGAGCGCCTGCTCGGGCGCCATGTAATCCGGCGTGCCCATCATCACGCCGCCGACCGGCGTGAAGGTGCCTGTCAATTCGCCCTGCAACGGCCGCTCGAAGCGGGCCAATCCCAGATCGAGGATCTTCACCACCGCTTGGTTGACGGCGGGCGGGTTGGCGTCGGTGAGCAACAAGTTCGACGGTTTGATGTCGCGATGCACCAGGCCGTGCTCGTGGATATGTTGCAAGCCCCGCGCCGCCTGTGCCACGTAATCGCACGCCTGTTCCACCGGCAGCCAGCCGTGCTGCTTCACCAGCCGGTGCAGGTCAACGCCCTTGACATACTCCATCGCCAGAAAGTGCGTCTCGCCATTCGGCCCCGCATCATAGGCATGGACCACGTTCGGATGTGCGACCTGACTCGCGACCTGGATTTCCCGGTAGAAACGGGCGATGACTTCCGCCTCGGTCAGCAGTTCCCGGCGGATCACTTTCAGGGCCGCCACCCGGCGCATGCGCTGATGGCGCGCCTTGTAGACCTGTCCGGTGCCGCCTTCGCCGAGGCGTTCGAGGATGATGTACGGCCCGAGTAGCAAGTTATGCGCCCGGCCCTGGAGCAAGTGATTGACCTGGAAGGGCGTCAGCCAGTCCTTTTCAATGAGCCGGCGGGCCAGGGTGCGCGGGTCGGCCGCCTCGCTTTGCAAAGTCGGCAGTTGCTCCAGTTGAGCCGATTCCAGCAGATGATACTGCCGGATGGCATCGACCAGGGAAGCAACCGTGGCGAAGCTCATGGTGCGCGACTCGGTGGAGCGGACCGCGCGGCGGGGGAGCGCCGGACGAGTGGAATTCTCACTCCCCGATGGTAACGGTCTCGTCCGACGGAAGCAAGCGCCGCGCCGGCCGCTGAGGCTTTCGTTACAACAAGCCCAATGCCCCGTTTCGCCGTCGCTGGATGGGAGGAAGCCGCCATGTCCGCGCAGCTGATTGGTGAGTTCGATCGCGAACTGGTCGCGCAGGTCGCCCCCGCCAGCTGGCAGCCGTCGCAACCCACGGGCCGCTACAACCTGGTGGTCCTCGGCGCAGGCCCCGCCGGACTGGTCTGCGCTGTCGGCGCGGCCGGGCTGGGCGCGAAGGTCGCCCTGGTCGAGAAGCACCGGCTGGGCGGCGACTGCCTGAACTACGGCTGCGTGCCCTCGAAAGCGTTGCTGCGCTGCTCGAAAGCCCTCGGCGAGCTGCGCCGCGCCGCCGAGTTCGGGATCAAGCTCAGCGGCCCGGTCGAAGTCGATTTCCCCGCCGTGATGGAACGCATGCGCCGCCTGCGCGCCGGCATCGGCCATCACGACGCCGCCGAGCGCTTCAAGAACCTGGGCATCGACGTCTACTTCGGCGCGCCGCGCTTCACGGCACCGGATGCCGTCAGCATTGGCGGGCAGACGTTGCACTTTGCCCGCGCGGTGGTCGCCACGGGGGCACGAGCCAGCCTGCCGCCGATTCCCGGACTGGCGGAAGCCGGCGCACTGACCAACGAAACCGTCTTCAACCTGACCGAGTTGCCGCGCCGTCTAATCGTCATCGGTGCCGGCCCCATCGGCTGCGAGCTGGCCCAGTGCTTCCAGCGCTTCGGCAGCCAGGTGGCGCTGGTGGACATCGTCCTCGGCGTGCTGCCGCGCGACGACCCGGACGCCGCCGCCATCGTCCGCCGCGCTCTGGAAGCCGACGGCATGCAGCTGCACCTGGGCGTCAAGCCGACCAGGGCCGAAAGCGACGGCCACGAGAAACGCTTGCACCTCGAAGTGAACGGCCAGCCCGTGACGCTGACTGGCGACGCCATCCTGGTCGCCGCCGGCCGCCGGCCGAACACCGAGGACCTGGGCCTCGAAGCCGGCGGCATCCAGTACGACAAGAACGGCATTCAGGTCAACGACTACCTGCAAACCACCAACCCGAATGTCTATGCCGCCGGCGACATTTGCTCACCGTTCAAGTTCACCCACGCGGCGGATGCCCTGGCGAGAATCGTCATCCGCAACGCGCTGTTCTTCGGCCGCGCCAAGGCCAGCAGCCTGGTGATTCCGTGGGCCACCTACACCGATCCGGAAGTCGCCCAGGTCGGGCTAACAGCCAGGGAAGCGAACGAAAAGGGCATCGCCGTGCAGACCTTTCGCGTTTCGCTCGGCGAACTCGACCGCGGCATCCTCGACGGCGAAACGGAAGGCTTCGCGCTGGCCCACGTCCGCCAGGGCAAGGACGAGATCATCGGCGCAACCGTGGTGGCTGCCCACGCCGGCGACCTGATCGCCGAAATGGCCCTGGCCATGACGAAGGGCCTCGGTCTGTCGGCCCTGTCGCAAACTATCCACTCCTACCCCACGCAAGCCGAGGTCTGGAAAAAGTTAGGCGACGCCTACATGCGCACCAAGCTGACCGGCTTCACGTCGGGAGCGCTGAAGCAGCTGCTCCAGTGGCGACGGTGAAACCAGAGTGGCTGACAGCTAATGGCTGATAGCTGATAACTGTCAGCTATTCTGGATCAGGTTTCGCCGCATCCTCCGGACTGGGAAGGCTCGTTCTTTGGTCCGGCACGTGACAAAGTTGACATCTGGACTCCGCCAGTTCGCACGTCTGGATCGCGCGGCGCACGCGAAACGCAGGCCGTTTACCAGCAATGACTTACGCAATTCGTCGCCACCATTCTTTCGTGGTGACTTTCCCTTCTTTGACGGCGAATCTGCAAGACGAACCATCGCATTTCCAGAATCCGCGTTAGATTCGCTTGAGGACGGTCATTATTCAGGTAGCCAGCGGAGCCCCGCCATGCACGAGACGAAGGACGAGTTCATCACCCACTTGACGATGGCCCAGCCGTCGCTGTGGGCGTACGTCTTATCGCTGCTCCCGGACCACGTGGCTGCCCAGGATGTGTTGCAGGAAACTAACCTGACCCTCTGGCGCAAGGCGGGCAACTTCCAGCCCGGCACCAGCTTTATCGCCTGGGCCTGTCAGGTCGCTTACTTCCACGTGCTGAGCTATCGGCGGCGGATGCGGCGGGACCGGCTGGTGCTCGACGATAGCGTGCTGGCTTACCTGGCCGAACGGCAGGCGGAACGCGCCGAGACGCTCGATAACCGCTTGGCTGCCCTGCGCGGCTGCCTGGAGAAGCTGCCCGAAGCGTCGCGCCGCTTGCTTCAGGAACGCTACGCTCCCGGCGGTTCGGTGAAGGACTTGGCCGAGAGCGATGGCCGCAGCGTGGCGGCGGTGTCGCAGGTGCTGTATCGCATCCGCGAAAAACTGCTGAGCTGCATCGAGACGGCCCAGGCCGCCGGAGGCATGGCATGAGCAAGCGCGCCGAACTCGGCGAACTGCTGCGGCGTCTCAGCGACGGCGACCTGTCGCCCGAAGATGCAGCGCGGCTCAATGAACTGCTGCACGGCGACCCCGTGGCTTGCGAACGCTACCTGGACCATCTGACCCTCGAAGCTCACTTGCGCACGGAGTTTGGCGGTCAGCGGCTCGATCCCGCCGCGCTGCCGGAGTTCGTCCGGAATGCCGCAGCGCCGCCCGCGCCCGCGCAGCGCGTCCCGTTGGCGGCAGCGCGCTGGTTGCCATACGTGACGGCCGCCGCCGTCGGTGCATTGTTGCTGCTGGCGGGCCTGTTGACCTGGCAAGCGTTGCACGACCCGGCCGCGCCGTCGGTCGCCGCCGAAACCCCGCAGCGGCTGGACCCCGCGAGTGTCGCCACGTTGCTGTTCGCGGACGATTGCCAGTGGGCCGAGCAGGAAAAGTTCGTCGAAGGCCAGCGGTTGGCCGTCCGCCCGTTGAAGCTGCAACGCGGCCTGGCCGTGCTGCGTTTCGATGGCGGCGCTGCCGTGGTGCTCCAGGGGCCGACCGACCTCGACCTGCTGTCTCGCGTCTCCACCCGCTTGACGAGCGGCCGGCTGACGGTCCGCGCTCCGGAGGAAGCCGCCGGCTTCACGGTGCGGACCCCCGCGAGTGACGTGGTCGATCTGGGCACCGAGTTCTGCGTGGCCGTCGAGCGCAACGGAGCGACCGAGTTGCAAGTCCTCGAAGGCGAAGTGGCCTACGGCAAGCCGGAGTCGCCGGACGATTCCGTGCAGTTGCTCCGGGCGGGCCAGGGCGTGCGCTACGACCTGCCGCGCCAGCCATCGCCGCGCGCCGTGCCGGTCAACGCGCCACGCTTCGCCGAGTTGCTCAGCCAGGCCCGCACCAGCCCGCGCGAAGACCTGCTGCTGGTCCACGAACCGTTCCACTATCCGCTGGGCCGCGTGCCGCTGGCCGAGGCCAACGGCGGCCTGGGCTGGGGCGGACCGTGGCGTCTCAGCCCCGGCGCGAAGCTCAACGGTGCCGCGCCGGACCTGACCATCGTGGAAGCGAAACTGAAGATCAACTGGCCGGTGCGGGGCGGTCGCGGGCCGATGCTGGAAGCGCCGGCCGACTATCAATCCCGCAGCCGGCCGCTGGCCGAGCCGATCCGGCTCGATCAGGACGGTGTCTACTACATCAGCGTGCTGACCCGCTGGGACGCGCCCGCGCCGGCTCCCAACCAACCGGTACCCGCGATCCGCATGGTGCTGCGTTCGTCGAGCAACTTCAACGGCGACCGCGTGATGTTCAACCTGCCGCACTTTCTCCGCCCGCAGCTGGACCTGCGCAACGGCGCGATCTTCACCAGTCCCCAGACCGTGGCCGCCAACGAAACGCAGTTCTGGGTCGGCAAGATCGTCGCCCGCCGCCAGGGGGAAGACGAGATTTTCTTCCGGGTGTACGGCGAAGGCGAAGCCCTGGACAGCATCGAGCCCGCCGACTGGAACGTGCAGTCCACCGGCATCCAGAGCGACGCGCAGCTCGACCTGCTGCTGCTGACCAAGTTCGCCGGCGGCACCTGTTACTGGGACGAAGTGCGCATCGGCAAAAGCTGGCGTGCGGTCGTGCCGACCGAGAAAGCCCAATGAACATCCGCGCGAAGTTCGTAGTTCCGCCTTCAGGCGGCGAGTCGCTCACCGCCTGAAGGCGGAACTACGAACAAGTTTGGACTGCCCGTTTTCCAACCAGGCCCTGACGGGGAATCCCATGATCCCGCCAACCCGCTTCCTGAGTCGAGTTGTTCTGACCGCTGTTTGCCTGCTGCCTGGTTCCTCGCTGCAAGCCGCGGACGATGCAGCCAGGATCGAGTTCTTCGAGAAGAAGGTCCGGCCGCTGCTGGTCAACAACTGTTACAACTGCCATTCCGCCAGCACCAACGCGCGCGGTGGGCTGCGCGTGGATGACCGTAACGGCTTGCTCCAGGGCGGTAGCAGTGGCCCGGCGGTCGTCCCTGGCCAGCCCGACAAGAGCTTGCTCATTCAAGCGGTGCGCTACGCGGGCGACGTCTCGAAGATGCCGCCGAAAAAGCAACTCGCCGCCGAAGAGATCGCCGTCCTGGTCCGCTGGGTGCAGGACGGTGCGGCCTGGCCGCGGGAAGCCGTGCCGGTCGTGACGGGGAAGCCCAGTCCCAAGTTCGAGCAACTGCGCAAGGAACACTGGGCCTGGCAGCCCCTGCGCGACGTGCAGGTTCCCGAAGTCCAGGACGCCGCCTGGACGCGCAGCGACATCGACCGCTTCATTCTTGCCGGTCTTGAAGCCAAGGAACTGAAGCCGGTGCGCGACGCCGAGCGCGCTACCCTGCTGCGCCGCGTGACCTTCGATCTGACCGGCCTGCCGCCCACGCCCGCGCAGCTGGATGACTTCATCCACGACCCGTCGGCGGACGCCTTCGAGAAGGTGGTGGACCGCCTGCTGGCGTCGCCGGCGTTCGGCGAGCGCTGGGGCCGGCACTGGCTGGACGTGGCCCGCTACGGCGAATCGACCGGCTCGGGCCGCAACGTACCCTACCCCCACGCCTGGCGCTACCGCGACTACGTCATCGATTCGTTCAATAGCGACAAGCCCTATGACCGCTTCATCCGCGAGCAGATCGCGGGCGACCTGCTATCGGCCGACACCCCCGAACAGCGCGACGAACTGCTGGTCGCCACGGGCTTCCTGGCCCTGGGCGTCAAGGATGTGAACCAGCGCTTCAAGGTGCGGTTCATCATGGACAACATCGACGAACAGATCGATACCGTGACGCGCTCGGTGCTGGCCCTCACCGCCAGCTGCGCCCGCTGCCACGATCACAAGTTCGACCCGATTCCCACGACCGACTATTACGCCCTGGCCGGCATCTTCCACAGCACCGACCTGTGCGCCGGCGTCCGCAACAAGATGGGCGGCTCCGGCCTGGACTACTACGACACGACCATGCTCCTGGAAGTGGGCAAGGGGCAGCCGGTCGATCCCAGGACGGTGGCCAAGGTCGAGGAAGTCAAGCTGGAGTTGCAGAAGTGCCAGGCGGAGTTCGAGGCCATTCGCGGCCAGCCCGCCGGCATGGCCAAGGGCCCCAATGGCCAGCCGAAGGCCACCATCGTCCGCCAGGAAATGACCCGGCTGCAAAACCAATTGCTGTCGCTGACCGACGTGGCGGCCCAGGGGCGGGCGGCGCTGGGCGTGCGCGACGGCAAGCAGATTGGCGACACGCAAATTCGCATTCGCGGCGAGGCCGAACGGCTTGGCCCCAGCGTGCCGCGCGGCTTCCTGTCGCTGATCGACGTACCCGGCGCTGCCCCGGTCAACCCGCAGCAGAGCGGCCGGCTCGAACTGGCGCACTGGCTGACCAGCGACAAGAACCCGTTAACCCCGCGCGTGCTGGCGAATCGGGTCTGGCACCACCTGTTCGGCAGTGGCCTGGTTCGCACCGTGGATAACTTCGGCGTTACGGGCGATACGCCCTCGCATCCAGAATTGCTCGACCACCTGGCCCGCCAGTTGGTCCGTGATGGCTGGTCGATCAAGCGGCTGGTGCGCTCCGTGGTGGTGAGCCGCGCCTATCAGTTAAGCGGCGACAGCGAGGCCGCGTTGCACCTGGCGGACCCCGCCAATCGCCTGGTCTGGCGGCACAGTCCCCGCCGGCTCGATGCGGAGGAGATTCGCGACGCCATGCTGGCCTCCGGAGGCAACCTGTGCCTCTCACCGCCGGAAGCCTCACCGGCCAGCGCCATGAAGGTCATGGAGTTGCGCAACAACAGCGCCGATGCCCAGCGACTCGAAGAGGCCGCTCAGACCAGCCTGCATCGCAGTCTGTACCTGCCCTTGCTGCGCGGGCTGACGCCGCGTGCGCTGGAAGTTTTCGACTTTGCCCAGCAGGGCATGGTCACCGGCGACCGCGATACGACCACGGTTGCCACGCAGGCCCTGTATCTGCTCAACGATGCGTTCGTGCGCCAGCACGCACGCACGCTGGCCGACCGCCTCCTGCCTCGTACCGCCCTCGATGATGTCGGTCGCATCCACCTGGCCTATCGCCTGACGGTCGGCCGCGCCGCCACCGCCGCCGAGGCCGAGCGTGCCCGGCGTTACCTCGTGGATTACGAGGCGGCCGTGAAGCGCTCGCCGCCCGCCCGCGATGCCTCGGGCCAGCCGCTCCAGCCGCGAACGGAAGCCTGGTCGAGCCTCTGCCAGGCCCTGCTGGCCTCCGCCGAGTTCCGCTACGTTCGCTGATCAGAGCATTTTGCAATCGGCTGTAGCGGTCCGCCCAGCGGACCCAACGGCCTTTGGTAGGGTCCGCTGTGCGGACCATAGCGCCCGATGCTACATCCATCTGAACCGCTTGAGCCAATGAGTACTACTATCAAGGATAAGCCGATGCTGCCAAACACGAACGCCCTGACCCGCCGTCAACTGCTGAAAACCACGAGCGCCGGCTTCGGCTACCTGGCGCTGGCCGGCATGATCGGCGAGCACGCCGTCAAGGCCGAGGCCAGGGCCAAGCCCGGCCCGCTCGCACCGAGAGCGCCGCACCAGCCGGTCAAGGCCAAGCGCATCATCTTCCTGTTCATGTCCGGCTCGATGTCGCAGCTCGATACCTTCGAGTACAAGGAACGGCTGCAAAAAGACCACGGCAAGGAAGGGCCGGGCGGCGGCACGCTGACGGCGTCGAAGTTCAAATTCAGTCGCCACGGTGAATCCGGCGCCTGGATTTCCGAACTGTATCCGCACGTCGCCAAGCACGCGGATAAGCTCTGCTTCCTGCGCGGGCTGCACACCGATACGCCCGCCCACCCGCAGGCGGTCATCCAGTTACACACCGGCACCGCACTGGCGTCGCTGGTCCGGCCATCGCTCGGCGCCTGGCTGCTCTATGGCCTGGGCACCGAGAACCAGGATT
Organism: Planctomycetia bacterium; assembly: GCA_016795185.1. Taxonomy (GTDB): domain Bacteria; phylum Planctomycetota; class Planctomycetia; order Gemmatales; family Gemmataceae; genus JAGVLI01. The sequence continues at coordinate 8,642 of JAEUIF010000863.1, forward strand.
TGCCTGGCTACCTCACGATCAATCCACCGCCGGACGTGGGCGGCGCGACCAACTATGGCAGCGCCTTTCTGCCCGCGCATTTCCAGGGCACCCGGCTCAGCGACACCGGCTTCCTGCCGAACTTGAAAGCCCCGGGCAACCTGGAACTCCAGCGCAAGCAACTCGACTTGCTGCATGCCATGAACCGCGATCTGGCCAACGTCCCCGGTGCGCCGGATGAGGTCGAAGGCGTGATTCAGTCCTTCGAGTTGGCCTTCAAGATGCAGGCGAAAATTCCTGAACTGCTCGATATCTCGAAGGAACCGCAAAAGGTGCTCGACGCTTACGGCGTGAAGCCCGGCCCGGCCGGCAGCTTCGCCCGCCAGTGCGTGATGGCCCGCCGGCTGAGCGAGGCCGGCGTGCGCTTCGTCGAGATTTGCCAGCCCGGCTGGGACCACCACAACAATCTGCACAAGGGTCTCATCGCGAACGCCGGCGCTACCGACCAGGCGACGGCAGCGCTGCTCACGGACCTGGAACAACGCGGCTTGCTCGACGAAACCCTGGTGCTGTTCGGCAGCGAGTTCGGCCGCTTGCCAACCGCGCAAGGGGTGGATGGCCGGGATCATAACATCACCGGCTACCCGATGTGGCTCGCCGGCGCGGGCGTGAAGCCGGGGTTCTCCCACGGCGGCACCGACGAGTACGGTCTGAAGGCGGTCGAGGGCCGCATGCACATGACCGACCTGCACGCCACCCTGCTGGCCCTGATGGGCCTCGATCATGAGAAGCTGACCTACCGCTACGCCGGTCGCGATTTCCGCCTGACCGATGTGGCGGGCCATGTCGCGACGGAGATCTTCTCGGGATGAAATTGTCAGTGCTCCTCGCCCCTGGCGGGAGAGGGGTGGGGGTGAGGGGTAAACAGTGAGTACACAAGCACTTC
>JAEUIF010000879.1 GCA_016795185.1 Planctomycetia bacterium
CACGGCTTTGGCCGCGTGCGGCGGCGCCTTGACAAGTTGCCTGCGTTGCAAATGGCCTTTGCTCACTTGGCTTGTGCATTTATCTGTTGGCGATTTCTCATAGCGGATACCTGATTTCATTTTTTCCGAACGCTCTTAGGAAGTGCTGAATGTCCACCCAACCCCATTTGGTAGTGTACAAATAGTTCCAACCAGAACCATTTGGATTTCCAATCGGTGGCGTAAATCCCATCCCGCCACGCTTGGTCAGTTCGTCAAGCGTTTCGAGCGCCAAGAGGCAGCAATCAGCTCCTGCTTCTATTTGTTCTGCTTCAATTTCTTTAACACGTTGAATCAGATCTGAAAGTACGATTGCATCAGTCTGGTTAGGTGTAAGGCCAGTGGGATCGAGCATGTTCACTGGGCTGTTCCTGTAAGCCGCGAATAGGTTGGTGCCGTCCACGAAGCCGGCTGGGTCGTTGCTCACAAACCGCATCAACGTCGGGCTGTACCAGCGACCACGATTGTCGAAGAGGCCGACGGCTGCCTCGAAGTGCAGTCCTTGGTGCGTGTACTGCCAATCGTAGCCGCTCGCCGAGATTACGTCCCAGCTGGCGTCGTGGAACGTAACCTTCCCGTAGGGGTCTTCAGTAAAGCGTTCCACTACATTGCCGGACGCATCAATGAGTGCTGTTGCGTTGAAGTTTGCATCTTGCGTTACGTACAGTCGTTCGTTGAGTGTGCTGTTGTTATCCGTATCGCGATCGCGCAGGATCATGGCATCAACGTAGATCGGACTCCAGACGTACTGCGCCTGGGCGTCGCCGCCCACCTGCTCTTCCAGCACTTGCCACCCGGCGCTGTAGAAGAACTCGCGGACCTCCGTGCCGTCGTCGGCTGTGACCCGCCAGCCCTGGGCGTCGTAGGTGTTGCGCAGCAGCGTGGTGCTGCCGTCCTTCAGCTCTACAAGCCGATTCCAGGCATCCCAGATCAGTGTCCGGCCTTGTTCGTCGGTCGTGAGGTTGCCGTTGGCGTCGTAGGTGAGCGTTGCGCTGCCGACACCCGTCAACTCGTTCTGCTGGTTGTGGTCTCTTTCTTGGTCGATACTGTCCGTGGTCACAGTTGAAAAGTTGCCCTGGGCATCGAGGTTCCAGCTTTGCTCGTGGCCGTCGCCGCGCTCGAAGGCTGTCAACTGGTTGAGCAAGTCGTACTCGTAGAACTCGTCGAAAGCGGAGTTCAAAGCACTCAGTTTCGCGGCGCGATTCGAGTTGCGGTCGTACTCGTAGAAGAACCTGTCGCGGTCAGCCAGCGTCGTGGTATCGAGCCAGCGCTGATCGACGACGCGGTCGAACCGATCCAGACCTGTGTATTGGTCCCCGGCATCACCCACCGATTCGCTGGGCAGTTTGACGTAGGTGAGGGTGATCCCCGGTTCGGGGTGGATGCGTTCCGCCACCGTGTCGAGGCCGAGGTAGGCATAGGCTTCGAGTGTGCCCGAGTTGTCAGAGATCGACGACAGGCGGCTGATCGAATCGTCCAAGCCGCTGGCGTAATTGTAACTCAGCACTCGCCCGTTGGGATAGATGATACTGGTCAGCCGGCTGTGGCTTGCCCCACCGCTCATCTCGCTGTAGGTGTACTGGACCTTCGGACTGGTGCTGGTGTTCACGGCACTACCATGTTCCTGGTACTCCGTGATGAGCTGGCCGAAGCCGTTGAACTCGCGCAGCACCTGATTGACGAGGGTCGTGCCGGCCGTGTCGGCATAGCTGCTGAAGAGGAACGCCCGGCCGGCGGTGTCGTAGGCTACATCCATCCGTCGCACTGCGCCATCCACGCCAGTTCCCAGGGTGGTCACGGCGTCGGAGGTGATCCTGCCGAGCACATCATACGCATAAGTGTGCGTCGATCCGTTACGGTCCGTGAAGGTCAACATCTGACCCACCGCGTTGACCGTGTAGGTTTCCTGTTCGCCCGAGCTGGGATCGCCCGAGCTGGTGTCCGGGTACTGGGTGGCGGCCAGCATATCATTCGAGTTGATGGCGCTGCCGGAACCGGTGGCAACGCCGTAATCGTAGCCGGTCGTCTGGTGAGCACCGCCCGGCAAGACCGCCGTCACGGTCAAGGTATTATCGTTGCCGTCATAGGTGTACGCCGTCGTCCGATCGTCGCCTGTCGAGGGGATGCCGTCGACGAACGCCGCGATGGTACGCACGGTCCGGCCCAAAGCGTCATAATCCTGGCGGCTGGCGATTCCTCGCGGGTCGATGGTGGTCTGCACCCAACCCGCTTCGTTGTAAGTGACGCTATTCACCAACACGGTGTCGGAGCGTGCCGGCACAGTCCCGGGCCGCGTATACGCCGCGCCACCGTTCGTGCCCACAGCCACGCTATCGGTCATTCTCTGGGCCAAATCGTAATACATGGCGGCATAGCTGACGCGCGCCAGCGGTCCGGTCGTGGCATCACCCAGCTCGCCAGTGGCTGTCTCATCGTGGAACCTGCGCTTGTAGATGGTGAGGATCGTGTTGCTGTTGTCGTCATACTGGAACTCAGTCTGCTCCAGCACCACGTCACCACTGACGTCATCAGCATCCGACCAGCCGGTGTCATCGCCGCCGTCTGTGGTGAAGCTCTTGACCACACGGCCAGCACCATCAATCTGGACCTTGCCGACCAGGCCGCCGGGCATGGCCGACTTGATGAGGTTGCCACGGTGGTCGAAATAGAAATCGCTGGTCAAGCTGTCCGTGGACACGGCGCCCGTGCTCTGGTCCACCAGGAAAACGTGGCTGCGGAAGACCCGGCCCTGGTCGTCATACTCCGCCGTGCTCTGTGCTCGGAGCAAGCTCGCATCGGGCTTGTCCGGCACGCCATCGCCATCGGCATCGACGAGTGTGACACCATCGCCGTCGTACTGGTCCACCTCGACGGCTTCGCCCAGGTTATCGAGCACGAAGTAAAAGATCGGCCGGTGCGTCGTGGTGTCCTCGGTGGCCTCGACCCCGCTCTTGCTGGCAAGCGCGCGATCGCGCCAGTCGAAGAAATTCTCCGTGACGCGCGGCACTTCGCTGCCGCCGGGCAACAGCATCATCTGGGTGAGGTTCGAGTCGCCGACGCCGCCGTGGTCGTACTCGTAGGCACTGACCTGCACCATGTTGCCGCCGTTATTGTCCGGCGCCCAGTCGTCCCCGGTCAGCGGCGTGTCGTCGGTGCCCACCCAAGTGCTGTCCACGCGGCTCAAACTGTCAAAGAAGGTGCGGTAGATCGTGCCGTTGGGCGTGACGACCGCATCGATTCGCCCCCGGTCGTCATGGCCGTATTCGGTCCGATAGAAGTTGACGTTGAGCGTCCCCAGGTCCGGCGCGGTGGCATAGTGGACGCTGCTGTCCCGAGCGACGGTGACTTGGTCGATAAAGGCGGTGGAGTCACCGCTGGTCAGTCCCAGGAACTCGACGGTATGCGCCCCGGCCGTAACCGTCAAGGCGTCCGTGGTCAGGCTCTCGTACCCGCTGCCGGACGGCGTAAACGTGCCCACCAAGGCGCCGTCAATGCGGACCTCGATGGTCTGCGCCCCGCCCGGTTGATAGTTGCCGCGCTGGGCCGCAAAAAAGCTCAGCGTGTAGGTGCCGGCGGTGAAGGACACGGACTGGCTGATGGCGCTGGCGTCGCCCTGGAGGAAGCCGACCTGCGTGCCTTCGGGTGCGTTGGGATTGCCGCCGGTGAAGCCACTGCCGTTGCCGGCGACGCCGGAGTCGGTGCTGAAAGTCCAGGACGCGCTGCTCGGGTTGTACTGGAAGGCACTGAAGGTGCCCGTGCCGACGTTGGGCGTCTCGAAGCCCGCATTACCGGGGGTGACGCCGCTGACCTGGGTGATGCTCACCTGATCGATGAACGCCGTCGAGTCGCCGACCGTTTGTCCCACGAAGGCCAGGGTGTGAACGCCAGCCGTTACGTCGAAGGTAGCCGTGGTGTAAAGGCCATAGCTGGTGCCAGTCGGCGTGATGGTGGCGACCACGGCGCCATCCACCAGGACGGCAATGACTTGATCGCCTGCGAGTTGCGTGTTCTGGCGCTGGGCCGCCAGGAAGCTGATGGTGTAAGTCCCGGCGGCGAAAGCCACCGCCTGGCTGATGGTGCTGTCTTCGTCTTGCAGGAAGGCCACCTGCGTGCCTGCGGGCGCGTTGGGGTTCCCACTGGTGAAGCCGCTACCATTCCCGGCGACGCCGGCCCCGTTGAGGTAAGTCCAGGGCGAGCCGGTCGGGTTGTAAGCGAAAGCGCCGTAGGAGCCCGTGCCCACGTCGGGCGTCTCGAAACCCGCGTCGTCGGCCGCATTGCCCTGGATGAAGAAGTAGTCGTCGACGTGGGTCACCTGGCCGCCCGCACTGATGTACGAGCGGGACAGGGTCTGGATGTCGCTGATGGCCTCGGTGCCGGTGGGGCGGCCATCAACGTCCACGTCCGGGGCGGCGGACATGGTCAAGGTCTCGACGTAGCTGCCGGGCCGATCTTCCCGATAGACCTGCGTCGGTCCCGTGGGCCGGTTGCTGGTGCTGTCCCAGCCGGTGTAGACGCGCATTTCATGATTTAAATCCAGATAGACCATGAAGCTAACGTTGCCCCCTGGCCGGACCGATTTGACTACCCTGCCAAGGGCGTCCACTTCCAGGAGCGAGGTCAGGTGCAGACCGCCGCCCGCCGGCGTGCTCCAGCCCGAAGGTAGATCCGTGAAGTCGCCGGTCTGCGTGGTGTCCACATCCTCGATCATCTGGACCAGCGCGCCGGTCGCCTCGTCGTAACGCAGGTAGGTCAAGAAGCCCGCCTCGTCGCGCAGCCAGATGGGCCTCCCGTTCTGATTCATGACGACCGTCGAGACATCGGCCGTTCCGGGGCCGTTCTGCGCTGCGGAGACGACGGGCAGGCTGGTGGTGACGGACTCGATGCGGGTGGAGTCGGTGAAGAACGTGTACTCGTAGCTGGTCGTCCGGGCACCACCTACCGCGTTGACGCTCACCTGGTCGATGAAGGCCGTGGAGTCGCCGCTGGTCAGCCCCTCGAACGTCAAGCTGTACGCCCCGGCGGTCACGCTGAAGCTGCTGGTCGTCAGCGTTGCGTAACTCGTGCCGCTCGGTGTGAACGTGCCGATCACGTTCCCATCGAGCCGCACTTCCAAGGTCTGATCACCAGCGGGCTGGTAATTGCCGCGCTGCGCCGCCCGGAAGCTGACCGTGTAGGTGCCCGCGTCGAAGTACACGACCTGGCCGATGCTACTGGCATCGCCTTGCAAGAACCCGACTTGGGTGGTACCTGGTTACCGCCCTGGGGACGTACCGGGAGCGAGCCGGCTGGAGGCCGGCGCTGTCAGGGGCCGATCGGGCTGGGGAGTGGACCCGGCGGCAGCGCCGGCGCTTGGCCCTGGCGCAGCCAACCCACGGCCAGGTCCAGGAAACTGTGTCCCAGGCGCTTGGCCGTCACCAGGATACTGCTGAGGACACTATGCGTCTCCGCCCCCGCCTCGGTCTGGTTGCAGCCGCCGATCGTGCGGCTGATCACCGCCGGCCGCAGCATCTGTTCCGCGTGGTTGTTG
>JAEUIF010000918.1 GCA_016795185.1 Planctomycetia bacterium
GCGAACCCGCAACAATCTCAAGCCACCGGCCCATAGACGGCTTTCCACTGGGCCGCGAGTTCTTTCGCTGGCTTTTCGAGGTCAGCGTGCTCGTCGGCGCTCAGCGGCTTGTAGTCGCGCACCCAGGCCAGGTTCTGCTTCAGTTCTGCATCGTCGTGGATGCCGACGACCGCCACGCTCAGGCCCGGCAGCGCCAGCGCGTAGCGCAGCGCCGCGGGCAGCAACCGTTCGGGCAGGCGTGCTCCCTTGGGCTGCTTCTCGCCGCCCGGCGCGCCGCCGAAAACCTTCATCGCCGCCAGTGCCACACCTTTCTTCGCCGCCACCGGCCAGACCTTGGTCTCGAAGTCGTAGATGTGCCGGGCCACCGGGCTGACGGCATTCATCATCACCTGAAAATCCCATTCTTCCAGCGCCTTGAGAAACCGCGCCGGCCGGTTGTGCCCGCTGACGCCCACGAAGCGCGTCAGGCCATCCTTCTTGGCCTTATCGAGCGCCTTGCAGACGCCATCGGCCGCGTAGATCTTCTCCGGCACCATCTTGTCGTCGCCGATGCTATGGGCGTAGACCAGGTCGGCCTGCTCGATTTGCAGTTCGGCCAGGTTCTTCTTGAGCAGCGCCAGGGCCTTCTCGCCGTCGGGCTCCCAGCACTTGGTGACGACGAAGACCTCCTTGCGCCGTTCCTTCAGCACCTGGCCGAGATAGACCTGAGCCTTGCCGTAACCGGCGAATTCCGGCGCGGTGTCGAGATAGGTGACGCCCGCATCGATGCACCGGCTGTAGAAAGCGACCGCGTCCTTTTCCGTCCGATAGCCCGCCGGTGCGGTACCCAACCCCAACACCGGCACCTTGACGCCTGTCTTGCCGAGCACCCGTTGCGGCAGCGCTGCCTTGTCAGCTGCGGACAGGTTGCCCGCCGACGCGGCCAGCACGCCGGCCCCGGCGGTTTGAAGAAACTCTCGACGCGACACCGCGGATTCACAGCCTGGCTGGTTCATGGTCGCTGGCCTCTCGGTGAAAACGAGGCAAAGTCACCAGAGCTACTTTACCGACCCGCGCGACGCTTCGCCACTGATTGGGGTGCGTGTCCTTGGAGCCGCATTTACGAACACGCTCCATGCCAAAAAATTGCTTGGCGCGCAGTGGCAAAACCCCCAGTATTTCGCCGCTCCGTGCCAGAATGCTCTTTTTGTGCTGACTGCCCTTGAATGACCGTACCGCGGTTTGGCAGACTCGTGTTGAATGCCAGCCTCGGCGCAGATGAGAAGTGAATTGGGTGAAGGCAAATTCGGTCGCGTTGCGTGCGGCAACTGTGAATTGGGCCGTACCGTGCAACCTACGCCAAGTCGTAGGCACCACGGTACGGATCGAACCATTGCTAGACGTTTGGCGTCAGGAGAACAGTTCCATCACGGGCGCTCCGCCCGGCACCAGCGGCAGCGGACGGCCGAGACGATCGTGAATTTCCAGGTCCGCCGGAATGCCCAGGCTGTGGTAGATGGTGGCGATCACGTCCGCCGCGCCGACCGGGTTGCTGCTGGGGAACGCGCCGCGCTTGTCGCTGGCGCCGTAGACCAAGCCGGGCTTCATGCCGCCGCCCGCGAACAGCACGCTGTAGCAGAAGCCCCAGTGATCGCGGCCCGCGCCGTTGTTGATCTGCGGCGTGCGGCCGATCTCGCCCATGACGACGACCAGCGTGCGTTCGAGCAAGCCGCGTTCCAGCAGGTCCGACAGCAGCGCGGTGATGCCCGCGTCGAAGGGCGGCAGCAGTTCGTTCTTCAGCTTGGTGAAATTGCCGCCGTGCGTGTCCCAGGTCGCGTTGGCGTTGGGCGCCCACGAGACGCAGGCCAGCCGGGTGCCGGCTTCCACCAGGCGGCGCGCCAGCAGCAGGCTCTGGCCGTAGATGTTGCGGCCGTAGGCTTCGCGCAGCTTCGTCGGCTCCTCGTCCAGCTGGAAGGCGCGTTGGGCCGCCGTCGAGGTGAGCAGATCGCAAGCTTTGGCTTGCAGGGAATCCATTTCCTGGGCCTGGCCATTGCGCACCGGCAAACCCGTCTGACCCAGGCGGTCCAGCAGCGCGCGGCGCTCGCGTACCCGTTCACCGTTCATGCCGGTGCCGAGCGTCAGAGCGGGCAGCGTGAAGCCATCGCCCTTGCCCGAATGAAGGACCAGCAGTGGATCGTGCGTGGAACCGTACCAACCGCCCAGGAAGCCCGGTTGCGGCGGCCCGCCAGCGCCCTCGGCCGTCAAGTACGGCATGACCACATAGGGCAGCAGCGCGGAGCGATTCGGTCGCTGAAGTCCCACCACCGAACCGATGGCGGGGTGGTCCGTCGGCTTCGCACCCATGATGCCGGCGCGAATGTTGCTCTTCACCCCGGTCAGCGCCGTGTAGACCGCCGGCGCGTGCGCGACCTGATCGTGGTGGACCGAACGCACCAGTGTGCAGTGCGACAGCATTTTGGCCAAACGCGGCAGGTGCTCGCAAACCTGAACGCCGGACAGCGACGTGGCGATGGGCTTGAACTCGCTGCGCGTCTCCTTCGGTTCGTCCGGCTTCATGTCCCAGGTGTCGAGGTGGCTGGGACCACCGTTGAGGAATACGAGAATGCACGAGTCGGCCTTCGCCGTCTGCCCACTGACCTTAGCGCGTTCGCTGGCTGCCAGGAGCCTGGGCAGACCGAGATTCAGCGCGCCGATGGCCCCGACTTGCAGCATGTTGCGCCGGGTGATGCCCTGGGGACCGTTGCATCGCATGGGTGGGTTCATGGAAGTCGCTGCCTCGTTCGGCGTGGCGCGGGCAGGGGAGACCTGCCAGGCGGGAATGCGGTCGGACCACGTGTTCCCTTTTACCCGCTCGGACCACGCAAGCCAAGCGGCGACTGGTGGCACGAGAAGTAACTTTTACTTAACTCTGCTGGCTGGCCACGAACTGGCGTACGATCCGGCAAAACTCCTCGACGTGCTCCGCGAGCTTTGCATACCGGGGCACCACCAGCGCGCCGCCGAGCACCTCGAAGGCGGGATCGAACACCCGTCCGTGTAAACCGGGAAAGATGCCCACCGCCCAGCGCTGCAAGTTCCACAGCGTGATGCCCAGCCCCAGCGCCACGTACTGCGCGACGATATGGGTGTGCTCGCTTTCCATGACGACATGAGCCGGTTCGGCCAGGCCGTGCTGGCGCAGAAAGCGGTCCTGGCTGCGCCGGACGATGCTGCCCAGCGGTGCGAGAATCAGGGGATGCCCTGCTAAATCAGTCGGCGCGAGCCGCCGTTTGCGGGCGAGCGGGTGGTCCGCCGCGGTCAACAGCAGGAGCGGGGCTTCAAACAGCGATTGATATTCCAGGCTGGCGCTGCGCGGTTCGTCTGGGGCATGGACCAGCACGCCGACATCGGCAGCCCCGCGCTCCACGACGCGCTCCACCTGGCGGGCACGTAGCTCCGTGAGCAAACTGAGGCGGGCTTTCGGATAGGCGCTGGCGAAGAGTTGCAGCGGACGATGCAGCGCCATGGCTAACTGTCCCGGCGGTGCCACCACGGTGAGCTTGGGCGGCGTGGCAGCCTGTCGCGCTTCAATGAGGCGGTCCAGCGATTCGAGTCCCTGGACGTGCGGCAGCACCAGGTCGAGCACCAGCCGCCCGTCGGCCGTCAGTTCGACCGTCCGGCCGCGCCGGCGCAGCAGCACGACACCCAATCGGCGCTCCAGGGCCCGCACCTGCTGCCAGACCGCGGCGCGGGAAATGCCAGCTGCTTCGGCCGCTTCGGCGAAGGTGCCCTGGGTCGCCGCCAGACAGAAGCTCCGGAGTTGTGCCAGTTGCAGGTCCAGGCGCCGGTCGTGGCGGCTCATGTGTCCAACTCGGGTGAATTCGGTGGCCAGACTGGCGGCCTATCGTTCTGGTCAGCTGCGCGCACGCCTGTAGTGCATAGCGACCGCGCCGTTGTGGAGCGGCGTCGCCGAGACCAGCTCAAGCCGTCGCGTGCTGGGCAGCCCGCTCTGGTACAGGGTCGGGCCGTGACCGGCGATCCTGGGGTGGACGAGAAACTTGTAGTCGTCGATCAGATTCAGCCGGTCCAATTCGGTCGCGAGCTTGCCGCTACCAAGGAGCACTCCGGCCGGGGTCGCGTCTTTGAGTTTCTGCACGCCCGCGCGCAGGTCGCCAGCGATGTGGTGGCTGTTGGTCCACGGGAAGTCCTTTCGCGTCGATGACGCCACGTACTTCGGCTTGGCCTCCAGCTTGACCGCCCACTCCCGCATCGCCGACGGCGCCTCCACGTCGCCGCGGGCGACCGCCGGCCAGAAGCTCTCCATCATCTCGTAGGTGACGCGGCCCCACAGCATCGCCCCGCCTTCGTCCATGAGGCGGGTGAAGAAAGCGTGTGTCTCGTCGTCGGCGATTCCCTCCCGGTGGTCGACGCAGCCGTCCAGGGTGACGTTGATGCTAAAGGTCAAGAGTCCCATGGCGACGAGTTTACTCCGAGTGCGGCGGACCGCCCGACTGTCCCCCGTCAACGAGCACTTCACAGCGGCTAACGCATCCGCTTGCGTCGAGTGCAAGGCCCACTGCTTGGCGTGGGCCGCGCACCCAGCATTCGGTGACGAGATTGCCGGCCATCCTACCCGTTCCCACCCCAGGCCGCCACCGGCGTCAGGCGATGATCTCGCGGATTGGCTTGCCGAAATCGATTTCCAGACGCTTGCGGCCGGGCACCTCCAGCCGGCGCGGGTCCAGTCCGAGTTGATGCAGCACGGTCGCGTGAATGTCGGTGATGTAGTGCGGGTCCGAGGCGATGCCAAAACCATAGGGATCGCTGGCACCGTGGACCACGCCTTTCTTGAGGCCGCCGCCAGCCAGCCAGCAGCAAAAGGCATCGGCCCAGTGGTCCCGGCCGCGCGTATTGTGCGGCCCGCGCCCGAACTCCGTGCCCCAGACCACGAGCGTTTCGTCGAGCATGCCGCGCTGCTTCAGGTCTTGCACCAGCGCGCCGATCGGCTGATCGCACTGGGCCGCGTTGCCGCCGTGATTGCCGACCACGTCGTTGTGCGCGTCCCAGCCGAGCGGCAAGTAAACCTGGACGAAACGGACGCCGCGTTCCACCAGCCGGCGCGCCGCCAAGCACAGCGAGCCGCAGTTGCGCGTCCGCGCATCGTCCAGGCCATAGAGCTTGCGCGTTGCCGCGTTCTCCTGATCCAGCCGCATGGTTTCGGGCACCGCTTTTTGCATTGCGAAGGCCAGTTCGTAAGCCTTGATGCGGGCGCGGAGCGTGCTATCGTCCGGATAATCGACGCCCGCCAGCCGATTCAGCTTGCCCAGCAGGCTGAGTTCCAAATCCTGCTCTTGCTGTTGCCGGCCGCCCGTCGGCGCGAGGAACGGCAGCCCATTGTTGGACGTGAGCCGCACACCGCCGTATTCCGCGCCGAGGTAGCCCGCGCCATGCGCCCACTCACCGCCGCAGCATTCGCTGATCGCGCCGCCCAGAACCACGAATTGCGGCAAGTTCTGATTGAGCGTGCCCAGGCCGTAACTGATCCAGGAACCGATGGTCGGATGGACACCGCCCTCGCGCGAATGCCGGCCGTTGTGCCAGGAGAGCTGCGCGCCGTGGCAGTTGTCATCGACCCAGAGCGAACGGACCACGGCCAGGTCATCCGCGCACGCACCGATGTGCGGCCACCAGTCGGCGACTTCCAGGCCGCTCTGGCCGTACCGCTTGCTGCCGATTTGCATGTTGCCGACGTTGCTCTTGTGATACTTCGCCGCGACGACGTCGCGGTGCGGCGTGTCGCCGACTTTCTTGCCGGTGAACCTGTTCAGTTCCGGCTTGGGATCGAAGGATTCGATATGGCTGACGCCGCCGGCCGAGAAAATCCAGATGACCGCCTTGGCCTTCGGCGCGTGATGCGGCTTGCCGTCTGGTACTGCGGCTTCGGGCTCGGTGGCCGATGCAGCGCGGTCCTGGGACAGCAGCGCGCCCAGGGCCAGGCCGGTGAAACCCATGCCAGTGTCCGCGAGGAAGGAACGTCGCGAGATGCGGTGGTTCATGTTGGCAGTCCTCATGGGAAATCGCGCAGGCGCGAACCAGTATCAACGAATGGTCACGAAGTCATGGTGATTCATCAGAATGCGAATCAGGTTCTCGCGCGCCCGTAGCACTGGGTCAGGCGACGGCGTGCGTTCGTCCACAACGACAGCGGGGCTGCGCGCCGGGCCGTAGAGCTTCGCTTGAGCTTCCAGGAAGGCGACGCACTCGGTCTGTTCCTCCATCGTTGGCGGGCGCGACAGCACTTGCTCGAAGGCGGCCTGTACGAAGGCGGTCGGCTCAGAGCCGTTGTGCAGCGCGCGTGCTACCAGCCGGGCGTTGCGAATGGCCAGGTCACTGTTGGCCAGCGCCAGGGCCTGTTGCGGCACGACACTGGTCGTTCGCTGATAGCACTCGACCACCGAAGCGGTGTCGAAGATTTTCAGAAACTCCATCTGCTTTTCCTGGGCATGACGGAAATAGAGGCTGCGCCGCGGGAGGGTCAAGCCCTGGGCGTGGTCCAGGTCCGGGCCACCGACGGTCAGGTCGAGCTTGCCGGCGACGTGGAACAGGCTGTCGCGCACCACCTCGGCTTCCATGCGCCGCGAGCCCATGCGCCAGTAGTAGAGGTTGTCGCGATCGAGCGCGGCGCAGGCATCGTCCGGGGTCGAGGCCATGCGGTAGGTTGCACTGGTGACCATCAGCCGGTGCAGGGCTTTCAGGCTCCAGCCACGCGCAGCGCTCGCCTGCGGCTCGCGGCTTAACGAGGGTGCGGTGAATTCGGCGGCCAACCAGTCGA
>JAEUIF010000409.1 GCA_016795185.1 Planctomycetia bacterium
TCGCTTGTTCGACCGCGCACGGGCGAACTGCATGGCCTGCAGGTCGGGCCAGCTCGGGCCGGCGTCGCCGCAGAAATGCTTGATGCCGCGCTGGGCGAGGAAGCCGCCAACCGCGCCGGTGATGATGCCGACGCCGAGCAACAAGAGACGCTCCATGGGGTGATCCTTTCGCAAAAGTGTAGGTAAGGGAACGCTTGAGCGGTCAGTTGTAGTAGGACGGTTCGGGTTGGTTGCCGCCGAGGTAGTGCGCGATGGCCGAGATCAACCAGCCGCCCAACTCGCAGGCGTCCTGGGCGATGTCGAAGATGACGGCGCCCTCGGCCAGCCTGGTTAGCAGCCAGTCGCTCAACAAGCCGCTGACCAGGCTCAGGGCACGAGCGCCCAGGCCCAGGGCCAGTACGAGGAGCCTATTCATTCCTCTTCTCCATAGGGGTGACATGAGCAATGGGAACGATCAGCGAGCAACGGCGCCGATGAGCACGACCATCGAGGCAAGCCAACCGGCATAGATGATGCTCGGATGCAGGAAGATCCAGACAAATGCGGCCAAGGCGACAGGAGCCGCCAGGAGCTTGGCGCCAAGCACAACGCGGCCCGCACCTTCCTGAACGTCCAGCCGCGCGTTGGGCGAGAGGTGGGAGCTCACAGCCTCGACGATAGCTTTGCCCGTGGCACGGAGTAGGTGAGGTACGGCCTGGGCGACACCGTACAGCATCTCGGACAGCCCGAGGAGTGGCCGGAAGATCAGCAGTTCGACGAGAGTTCTGGTGCCTTCGGCACAAATCCGAACCAGCGACAAGATGTTCATGGGTTGTCCTTTCGTGTTGAAGTTGACTTGGTTAGCCGACCCATTCACGGCACGGCCGGCGATAGGGACACGATCCGCAGTTGAGCGGTGACGGCGACGGGTAGAAATTGCCGGCTTCGATGGCGTGCCACACGCGCTCGACGATCTTGTGCGTGCGGGCGACCTGGTGTGGATCGACAGCGACCGGGTGCAAAGTGACCTGGGGAAACCGATCCTTGGTCAGAACGGCGAACTCCAGGCGAACCGGCTTGCTACCTGCAAGATTACGGGCCAGGTCGGCGTACAGGAACAGTTGTGGTGCTGCATTCTGGGCCTGATCGCCGCTCCACGGGCGGCGCGCCGTCTTGTAATCGCGGATGATGACGGCATCCTTCGTCTCAAAGATCAGGTCGATCCGCGCGAGCAGGTCCGGGCAGCCCGGCACCAGTACGCCTCGTAACTCTTCCTCGATGGCAATCACATCTCCCTCCGGCTGGGCCAACTCGGAGTTCAGGAACACCGTCAACACTCGATCCGCGAGCCGGCCCAGCGAGTTGAGATCCTCGCCTTTGCCGAAGAGAACGGTCTGCCCCTCGTTCCGCTGCCAGGCGTCCTGGTAGACGCCCAGCAGTGTGTCGAGGTCAGGAGGCGCGTTGCCCACCAGGAGCTGCTCGTGAAAGAACTGTAAGCTGGCGTGAATCGCGGCCCCGAAGACCAGGCTGGCACCGACCGCCTCCTCGGGCAGTCCATACAGGTACTTGAATGCGAAGCGAAGGGAGCAGGTTTGAAAAGTGCTGATCGCAGAGAAGCTGAGATGGTCGATCACGGGGAGAGGCTGACGGATGGGAGCCAAAGCGGTGGCATTGGCCATCAGCCCCCTCCTTGGCCATTGCCGTTCTTCAGCTCGTCGATCAGCGAGCTCGCCTCCTTGATCGATAGGTCTTCCGGCTTGCCAACGTGGAAGCGGTCCCGCAGCAGCTGGTTGAGGTTGACCTGCTTGCTGCGCGAGATGGCATGGAGCGCCTTACACTGCGACTGCGTGGCGGGCCGAGGGTTGCTGGTCCGCTGGTTGTCGTTCGGAGCGGCACGGCTGCCATTGCCATTGCCGTTGCCGTTGCTGTCGGCGTCTTTCGGGGCGGCGTGACCGCCGTTCAGCTCTTCCGCCAGCGAGACACGGACCAGACCGAAGAGCTG
>JAEUIF010000980.1 GCA_016795185.1 Planctomycetia bacterium
CCGACTGGCTGCGCGACTATCTCATCACGGAGTTCGCCTACGTCAAGCGGCATCCGGAGTTGTTGGCCTCCTTTATCGCAGCGACTGATCTGCACTTTCCTTAAACGACCATGTGTTGCATTGGTTCCGCAGCGGTCAATAATTCCTGGGAATTACTGGCCCGAGCACGCCAGGCGCCCATCCGTCAACGGCATTGTCGCGGCTCGTGTTTAGGGGACGCCGATCCAGGCCAGATGGCACCGCCTGCAAGTTGCGGCAGGAGCGCTTGCCGCCTGGAATTCCTGTCTACCGCCTGGCACTGCACACGACCCTGAGGTAGCCTGGCTTTCACCGTCCCGCTCGTCAGTGGCTCGGAGTTCCGTCATGTCACTCGCCCGGCCCACGCCGTCTGCACTGGTCGAAACGCAGTCACTGTCCAGCCTGCTGCGGTGCCAGCCCCGTTGCCCGGCCCGACGGCCCATTTCCTTTTCGAGGTTCCCCATGCGCCTTGTGTGTCTCGCTCTGCTCCTGCTGGGTTTGATCGCCCCGTTGCCGGCCCAGGACAAAGTTTCGTCCGAACAACCCATTCTGGTTCTGGACGCCGGCGGCCATACCGCCGTCATCCGACGCGTGCTCTTTACTCCCGACGGCCGACAAATCGTTTCCGCCGGCCACGACAAGACCATCCGCGTGTGGGACGCCCTGACCGGGGAGCCGTTACAAGTCATCCGCCCGCCAGTCGGTCTGGGCGACGAGGGTTGCATCAATGCCGCTGCCCTGACACCCGATGGCAAATCTCTGGCGATCGGCGGCATGCCCTACGGTTCATTCAAGTTCGGCTCCATGGTCCACGTTATTTCCCTCGAAACCGGCCAAGTCACCCAAGTGCTGCGCGGTCATCGCCACATCATTACCACCGTGGCCATCTCCCCGGACGGGAAGCGTCTGGCCAGCGGCAGCGTCGATCGCACTATCCGCATCCATGACCTGGCCACGGGCCAACTGGTCCACGAGTTGATCGGCCACCAGAGCCGCGTCAGCGGCGTCGTCTTTTCGCCGGACGGCAAGCGGCTGGCAAGCTCCTCCAACGACAAGACCGGCCGCATCTGGTCCGTGACCACAGGCAAGTCCGAGGCGGAATTGTCGGGCCACGACCACGAGGCCTTGTGCATCGCCTGGAGCCCTGACGGCAAATCCATCGCCACCAGTACCGCGAACCGCACGATTTACTTGTTTGATGCCAGCGGCAAGATCCGCCAGACCTTCGCCGGGCAGAAGAGCACCATCGTCTCGCTGACCTTTACGCCTGACAGCAAACGGCTCCTGAGCACGGGCGGCAGTTATGGAAGTGGCAAGGACACGCGGTATGCTTGCGGTTTGCTGGACACCGCTTCGGGCAAGGAAGTGGTCAACTTCGCGCGGCACTCGAATATCGTGGCGCACGGCAGCATTGCGCCGGATGGCAAGTGGGCGGTGACCGCTGGCGGCAACGACCCGGACATCTACATTTGGAACGCCGCGGACGGCAACCTGGTGCATCAACTTTCCGGCAAGGGCAAGGTCAGCTTCGCCGCCGGCTGGAGCGCCGACGGCAAAAGCATCGTCTGGGGCAACACCAACAGCGGCCCGGTGGACAAGGCGGCTAATCCCCTGGAACGGTCCTTTCGTCTCGACGAATTGGAGTTCGGCGGTCCGCCGGAAGTGAACGTCCAGCGGGCCGTGCTGACGCGCGGCAACCGCTCGCTCGTGCGCTCGGCCGACGCCGCCATGTTCGTGCTGGAAAACGGCAAGCCGATCCATCGCTACGTCCCGCCGGCAGGCGGCAGCCCCCTTATCTATTGCTTCACGTTCCTGGGCGACGACCGGACGGTCGTCGGCAGTGCGAACGGGCTGGACCTGTTCGATTTGAAAACCATGCGCTCCGTTCGCCCGTTCTTCGGACATTCGGGCAACATGATGGCGGTGGCGCCGTCACCTGACGGCCGCTTTCTGCTCAGCGCCGCCACCGACCAGAAGCTCTGCATCTGGGACCCAGCCAAGTCGCTGCCGCTGCTGTCGCTGTTCTTCGCCGACGACGACTGGATCGCCTGGACGCCGGAAGGGTACTACGCGTGCTCGGCCAACGGCGAACGGCTGATGGGCTGGCAAATCAACCACGGCCCGGACGCCGTGGCCAGCTACTACCCGGCGGCCCAGTTCCGCAAGTCGCTCTACCACCCGGAAGTCATCAAGCGCTTGCTGCAAGCGGGGAGCCTTGCTAAGGCGCTCGCTCTGGTCGGGAAGGAAAAGGCGCCCATCCCCTCGGTCACGGTCGCGGAGGTCTTGCCGCCGGCGGTGGCGATCACCTCGCCCGCGCCGGAAACCGCGACCCAGCTCAAGCAATCCAAGGTAGAGGTCAAGGCGACGGCCAAGAGCGTCGGCAAGCATCCCGTGACCGCGCTGCGCTTGCTATTGGACGGCCGCCCGTACAAGGGGCAGGCGGGCGTCAAGACGATCACCGCGCCGAAGCTCGGGGAAGTCCAGCAAACCTGGGCCGTGGAGTTGACGCCGGGCAAACACACGTTGACGGTTCAGGCCGAGAGCGCCGTCAGCAAGGCTCTGTCGGCGCCGGCCGAGGTGAATTTCGTCGGCAAGGCGACTGAACCGAACCTGTACGTATTGGCCGTGGGCGTCTCCGCCTATCCAGGATCGCTGCGGCTCAACTATGCCGCCAGCGATGCCGAGGCCATCACCAAGGTGCTCCAGGCGAAGGCTGGCAAGGCCTTCGGCAAGGTCGAAGTCAAGGTTTTGACCGATCGCCAGGCGACCAAGGCGGAAATCCTCAAGGGTCTGGACTGGCTGGCGGCGCGCATGACCGGGCAGGACGTCGGCGTGTTCTTCTTCTCCGGCCACGGCGCCCGCGGTGGGGACGGACCGGTCTACCTGGTCCCGGTGGACAGCGACGCGAATAATACGATCGCCTCGTGCGTTTCCGGAGATCGCGTGAAACAGGCGCTCGCCGAGATGCCGGGCCGTTTGATTGCTCTGCTCGACGCCTGCCATTCGGGCGCGGCCGCCGAGTCGGCCAAGCGCCCGGCGCGATCGTTGACCGACGACCTGGTGCGCGACCTGGTCACCGAGGATTACGGCGTGATCGTCATGTGTTCCTCGCTTGGCCGGGAATATTCGCTCGAAAGTTCCTCGGTCAAGGCGGGGTTCTTCACCCACGCGCTGGTGGAAGGACTGACGGGCAAGGCCGACACAAACCGCGACGGGTCGATCTTTCTGGGCGAACTGGACCTGTATGCCAGCCGGCAAGTCAGGCTGCTCAGCAAGGGCCAACAAAACCCGGTGACCGCCAAACCGCCGCATATTCGCTCGTTCGTCCTGGCCAAGCCGTAGGCGCGCCAACCCGATTCGCGAGTTGCACCCCTTTGGCTGCGCCGGGCGACGCGCTCCGGCGACAGTTCGAGTGCGGGAATCGGGTCGAAACGTGACACGGGAAAAGGACTCCGACAATGCGAGCGCTCACCTGGAACATCCGGCACGGCGGCACGTCCCGCGTCGAGGCCATCCTCGCTGCCGTGCAAGCGCACGCGCCGGACCTCGTGGTCCTGACGGAGTTCCGGAACAACACCGCCGGCCAGCGCCTCCGGGAAGCGCTGGCCTCCTTGGGTCTGCGGCACCAGAGTCGTGCCCACGATCAAGTGACCGTCAACACGGTCTGGGTGGCGGCGCGCAAGGCGTTCGTAGAGCAAACGTTCGACATTCTGGGGATCGATGTCCATCGCTGCGTTCTGGCCAGGATGGGGGACGTCAACGTCTTTGGCCTTTACTTTCCGAATCTCAAGAAGAAGGAACCGCTGTTCCGGTTCCTGGTCGATCTGGCGCCGCAGTACCTGGCCGAGCCAACCCTGCTGTTCGGCGACTTCAATACTGGCAAACACCATCTCGATGAAGCCGGGGCCACATTCTTCTGCGCCGACTACTTGGAACGCCTGGAGTCCCTGGGCTGGGTAGACGCCTGGCGGCGTCAGCATGCGGAGGCGCGGGAGTATACCTGGTACAGCTATAGGGGCAATGGCTTCCGCCTGGACCATGCGTTCGTGTCGCCGCCGCTCTGGCTGCGGGTTCAGCGGGTGTTCTATTCCCACCGGGAAAGGGAACAAAAGGTCTCCGATCATTCCGCCCTGGTGGTGGACATCGAGTGAAGGCGACCTGCATGAGCGAACTGTCGTCGCGGGGGAAAGCGCGGGGCTGCAGGTCGCGAGGATGGCGGCGCTGTTCGTCTTGATCCGCGCCGATGCTGGTCACGGCAGAATAACCTGGGCGACAAGAGGTCGCGATGTCGTGCGTACGACGGTGCCGGCTAATTCCCGGGAATTACCGAATGAGCGTGCCCCCGTGATGCCGGTGTAATTCCCGGGAATTAGCGCAACGGTGGTCTGCGAGCGGTTTTCGTTACCGAAGGACTTGTGAACTCGGCCACCGGACGGTCGACTACGGCGGGTTAATTGCAAACGCCCACCGAAGATCTCGCCTGGCGTTCCGGACAAGTAGCACTTCGGCTCGCTGGACTGGCCGCCCGCAGCCTGCTAGCGATTTCCACGGGCGAGGGCGCGCGGCGCAGCAACTTCCTCACCATGCCGAGGCTCCTGATCGCTGCCAGGTAACGCTTCTGACACGAGAGGCGACGGCGCTCCAAGGCTTCCATCTGGGGCGGCGTCGAGAACTGCTCGCGCAACGTACGACAACGAGCGTCCAGAGCATGCAGCTCCAGCCAGCCGAGCACGACGCGCTCGATGAGTAGACGGTGCAGCGGGCCGTCGCCTTCTTCGTGTAGCTCTTCCTGCATGGCGTCGAGCTTGCGAGTCACAGACTCTCGCAGCAGCAAGTCGTTGGCGGCGAGATCCTGAAGTAGGATCAGGCGCGCATGCTGCGCTAGGTCGCCCACGCGAAGCCAGATGTCAGGACAGGTATCGAGGGCTTGGCGTAGGGCCGGCAAGACCTCCAGGTCGCCGGCCTGAGCGCGTTCGACCAGGGCCAAGAAAGCGGGAGGGAACGGGATGGCGGGATCGGCGTGCTCAGTCGGGGCGGAGGTCATGGCGAAGTCTCCAGTGCCTTTCAAATTGGTGGAACCCGCTGGCGTAGAGTGCCGCGGTGGTGAGGATGTTCGTGTCGTCGTCCAGGTTCAAGAGGGACGGAAGCAAACGGTCGCACTGCACCCGGGCGGCTGCCCAGGCATCGCGCTCGTCCTGGCGCTCAGCGCGTTCCTGTTCGTCCAGGGCGGCCGCCAGCTCGGCCAGTGGTCCGCAGCCGACGTAGATGCGGCGGGAGCGGCCGCGCTCAGTACGATAGCGGTAGTAGTAACGCCGATTGCCCGCAGTTTCCCACAACTCTACGCTCCCATTTGCTCTGCGTCGGGCGCCGGCACCAGGTAGTAGCGCAGCACGCCGCTGGGATCCACGCAGCCGCAGCGGCGGCACTCGGGCAGCGCGGCCAGCAGGTGATCGAGGACTAGGTTCCAGGCGGCGCTGGTGCGGACGCGCTCGTCCGTATGCGCACTTTGAAAGCCGACCAGGTGGTTGAGGCGGCCCTTGAAGCTGGCAAAGCCGCGATAGCCGAGCGCGTAGCACTCGTGCCGACAGAAGTGGGCGTCGCCGGCAGAAGTGAAGACCACCAGCCGGGCGTCGGCGATAAGATCGTCCAGGCCGGGTACGCAGGCACGCAACTCGGGCCAGGTGAGCCGAGTGCTCACTGTAGGCGTGGCCGCAGCCGGTTGAGGGGAAGGATGAACAGCTGGGCGCAGGGACTGCGTGGCAGTTAGCCAGCAGTACCACCGGCCCAGCCGGGAGAGTAGCGCAGGGCAGTGCATGACGACCTCCTTGTCGTGCTGCAAGTAGAGCAGGCGTCAGGCCTGGAGACGAGTATCAAGTGGTGCCGCGGTAACAGCAGAGGCGGCAGGCAACGGGTCGCGTCGCCGCTCCATCGCTTGGCTGACGGTCATGCGGATAAAACCGCTGAGGCTCAAGCTGAGGCGGTCGGCGGCGGCGCGGACCTCGGCCAGCCAACTCGGGTCGGTGCGAAATTCCACGCGCGAACGTTCGGATGGCACGTTGGTGAATCTCCCAGGTTTCGGAACGCTAGCACGGCGAACGTCCGGCGCTCAGCGTGTTCCTGCAGTCTAGCGCCGGGATTTGCCGGGCGCTAGGGCAACTTTCTGCAAACGACGCGAATTCTCGCACTCAAGATCCTGGAGCTAATTCCCGGGAATTAGGCCATCCGACGCAGAGCGGCCGCGGGAACGGTTATCCGAAACGGCCATCGTCTGCGGCGCACACCATGCGAGCGCCGCGAGCGAATGGGCCGACTTGCGGCTCGAAATCGACCTGGATTTCCCGGACAGGGCTCCGGCAGCGCTCTATACCAGCGCACCCACGAACCGGCGCCACGTGCGTCTGGTGGACTCGGTCCAAGCCTGAGCCGCTATGGGCGTCCGGCCCGTGGGAACAGACGAACTGGAAAGCGCCGGAAAAATACCGGACTGGTCTTGCTGCGGCGGAACCAAGTGCGCTACGGTCGAGTGAGTCGACGGTGTGCACTACCTGCGGTTGCCTCGTCGGCACCGTCCCCAACCTGCTGCTCTCCAGACGATGCGCATCCATCATTCAAACCGAACGGAGGACCTGTTTGATTTGGTCTGCGTTTTCTCCTTACTCGCCGAGCTACCCACCGAGGTGCGGAACCGGGCCATCGGCTACATCCAGCAAGTCGCCAGCAGCCTGGACCCTGATCTCAACGACTTCCCGTTGCTCGGCCGCTGGTCGCGGAAACTACGGCCAACAACCAGCCGGCGAACGATGACTGCGAGCGCGCCCGATGCGCGCTTCGATGGCACGATAGCACGATGTCCCGGATTCACCGTGAAACCGGTCCTACCATTGAACCTCACGCCCCCACAATAACTCACTCACTGCGCCCCACCATGAAAGGTCTGCTCTCTATGTCCACCTACACCAACGGCCGCTACCTGGTCGAGATCATCGACCAGGGCTTTGAGACCTCGGCCGTCAAGAACACGCCTGCCTTCTTTCTGCAGTTCCGGGTGCTGCAGCGCTACCAAGGTAGCGCCCTGCAAGATTGCCCGCAGTTCGAGCGCACCTACCGTCAGTACCTCGCCAACACGCAAGGCCTCCAGATCCTGCAGCGCGACCTGGCCACGCTGGGCGTTCAGTTCAACGACCTCACCGACCTCGACCTCGGCAGCGAGCAGCCGGTCTCCCTGATCGGCCACCGCGTGGATTTGACCTGCACACTGGAGCTGTACCAGTCGCGCGAAGTTGAACGCTGGGGCGTCACTCCGCGGCGGGCAAAGCTCGATCTCAGCGCCGTCAAGGCGCTGGGGCAACAATTGCCCGTCCGGCCACGCCCCGCATCGAAGTAGCCGCCCGTTGCTCCCGCCGGCCGGCGGGAGCACTATCCTTTCCCTCCCGTACGCGAGATTCTCCTGTGAACGTCCCGCTGAAACTGATCGCCCTGTTAGAAAAGTTGCGGCAGGCCGGCAGCGCGCCGACCGCGGCCGCGAACGGCGAGCTGCGCTGCTGCTGTCCAGCTCATGATGACCAAACGCCGTCCCTCTACCTCGCGCTGACGCAGGAGCGCATCCTGCTGCACTGCAAGGCCGGCTGCACGACGGCGGCCATTTGCGATCGGCTCGACTTCGCTCCAGCTGACCTGTTCATTGACCCCGCCGACCCCGTCGTTGATCCCGAAACGGATGAAGTCAGCCAGGACATCTGTGAAGCCATGTCCAGGACCAAAGCAGCACCGGCGCCACCTGCCGGGGCGCAGGCTCCGCCGCAGCTGCGGCACGCAGTCTACACGCAGTGGTTGGCGGGCCTGGAACTGAACACGCTCCACTTCGACGCTCTGCGCGCCCGCGGTCTGACGGTTGCTGAAATCAACACGCGCGGCTATCGCTCGGCCGATCCCAGCCGGCTGCGGCCGGCCCTCGACCAGCTGGCGGGGCAGTATCCCCGTGAACAGTTGCTGCAAGTGCCGGGCTTCGTCGAACGCGACGGCCGGCTGACCTTCGTCGTCCGCGACGGCCTGCTGATTCCCGTCCGCAACCCCGCGGGCGAACTTATCGCCCTCAAGGTGCGCCACGATGGCGACCGGCTGGGGGCGCGCTACACCTGGGCGAGCAGCGCCGCGGTTTCGTGCGGCAGCCCGGTTCATGTGCCGCTCGGCGTCGGCACGACGGCCGACCTCGTCCGGCTCACCGAGGGTGAACTCAAGGCCGACGTGACGACGGTCCTGTCCGGCCTGCCGACGATTTCGGCTCCGGGTGTCAGCAACTGGCACCTGGCCATTCCTGTGCTGCACGCGCTCGCCGCTCGGCAGATCTATCTGGCGCTGGACCAGGATGGCAAACCGGGCACCCGAGCAGCCTTACGCGCAGCACTGTTCGGCTTGCGTCAAGAAGGTTTTGCCGTCCAGGTCGAATGGTGGGACGGCTCCGTCGCCAAGGGCATTGATGACTTGCTGGCCAGCGGCGGTCAGCCCGAGTTGCTCGATCCCTTGGACGCGCTGCTGCGGCTGGACCGGGAGGCCGTGCCCCCAACCAGCCCGGCCGCGCCCGCCTTGACGCCGTTGCCCTGTCCACTGGACGTGTTGCCGCCGCTGCTGGCCCGCCTCTGCCGGGAAGTGGCCGAGGCGACGAGTTCGCCTCCGGACTACGCCCTCTTGACCTTACTCACGACCGCTGGCGCCGCCATCGGCACCAGCCGGGCGCTGTGCGTCAAGAAGCATAGCTGGTACGAGTCGCCGCGCATTTATGGCATCAACGTCGGCGACCCCAGCAGCGGCAAGTCGCCGGCCATGCAGGCCATACTGGGTCCTTACATCAACCAAGAGCTGTCCCGGCAGCGGGAGCATCAGGAACTGAGCGTCGCGTTCCAGAAGGACCAAGAGGAATACGAACAGCAGCGCGCGGCGGCCGCGACGGCCGAGGACGCAGCGAAACTGACAGCGCCCCAGGCGCCGGTCCCACCCGAGCGCTCGTTCGCCGTCGACTACACGGTCGAGTCGCTGGCGCCGCTGTTGCAGCAGAGTCCGCGCGGCTTGCTCGTTGCCCACGACGAGGGCGCCGGCTGGGTGCAGAAGATGAACGAATACAAGGGCGGTAAGGGCAGCGACCGGCAGTTCTGGCTCTCGATCTGGTCGGGCACCAGCCTGGTCGTGGACCGCAAGAGCCAGGGGCCGATCCCGGTCAGTATTCCCCGGCCGTTCGTGAATGTGATCTGCGGCCTGCCGCCGGACATGCTCAGCGAACTGGCCGACCGCAATGACCGCCGCGACGGATTTCTCGACCGCATCCTGTTTGTCATGCCGCCGGCCAGGACGAACAAGTTCTGGACGGACGCCACGGTCACCCCCGAAGCCCGCGAAGCCTGGGCGCGGGCGCTGACCGGTTTGCGCTGCTTGCGAATGGAAGTGCTGAGCGATGGCTTCGCCGGTTACCGGGAAGTGCAGTTCTCGCCGGAGGCGCATGCCGCGTGGGTGGCCTGGTACAACGACCACGCTACGGACATGGAGAGCCGCGAATTGGCGGCGAACCTACAGAGTCCCTTCAACAAGCTGAAATCCTACGCGGCGCGCCTCACGCTGTTGCTGCACTACCTCTGGCTGGTCCAGACGCTCAACGACGAGGGTGACATCCAGGCCGAAACCGTGGAACGTGCCGTCCGGTTGATCACCTACTTCAAGTCCCACCTCCGGTTGGTGTACGACCGGCTCCAAGTGTCGGCGACCGAACAGCGCCTTGCGAGAGTGCAGGACTGGGTTCGACAGAATGGCGGCCGCTGCGGCGTCCGCGATTTGCTTCGGGGCCACCAAGCGGGCACGAGCAAAGAAGCGCGGGCGTACCTGAACGAGCTGGTTGAGCGCGGGTTGGGGCACTGGGAAGAACAGACCGCCGACAACCGGCGCAAGGTCCCGGTCTTCGTGTCCGGCGGCCTCGGCGCGGCGTAAGGACCGTCCGGACACCCCAAGGGCCTGTCGGGCGTCCTGGGGTGTCCGGATCGCAGCCGCCTGGGTCACAGTGTCGCCACAGTGTCGCATGACGTTGCGACACTGTGAATGTGAGGAGTCATCAATGATATCAAGGGTTTGCCACGCTGACCGACCACAGTGTCGCGTGTCGCAAAGTAGACGGTCTGCGGGGTATTGGCCACCGCCGCTGTCCGGACAGGAGCCGCCAGTGATCCCTGTCCGGCCAGCGGCCGCCAGCGAGGACAGTGTCGCCACAGTGTCGCATGCCGTTGCGACACTGTGAAGGCGACTTTCCGCCAGTAAAATCAAGGGTTTTCTCAATTCTTCGTGCAAGTGTCGCGTGTCGCACGACTGGCTCTCTTTCGTCACCGCCGTCCCGGACGGAGCCGCCTGAGAGCAAGATTCCCCACCCCCGGCGACACTGGCGACACTAGGGGTCGCGTTCGCGAATCCGCAGGAATGACGCGGGTTTTCGACGCGGAGAAGTGTCGCAAAAAGGCTGCGACACTGCCGCGACACTAGGTGACACTGCTCCCGAGTAAGGTAAGGAATGATGCAGCTTCTCTCTGTCCCAACAGCTACCGTAACGATCGGCGACCGTGCCTTTCCCTACGAGCGCCGGTGGTCTGGCAAGCAGTTACTTCCGTCGGATGGCTACCTGGCCTTCGACACCGAGACCGATCTGGTTGACTTGAAGCGGCAGGTGCCGCACCCGGTCCTCGCCTCCGCGAGCGCTGGCGAACGTCACAACACCTTGGTCCACCCCGACGACCTCGCCCGCTTCGTGCTGGCGCACCGGACGTTGCACTTCGTCTGCCACCACAGCGCCTTCGACTTCTGGGTGGTGGAGCAGCACTTCCGCCAGCGTGGCGAAGAAGCAGCTCGGCTCGCCTGGTGGGAGATCGCCGCCGGGAACCGCCTGCACGACTCCATGCTCCTGGACATGCTCTTGCGGCTGGCAAGGCACGATCAGTACCCGGACCCGCGCAATCTCGCGCTCGTCGCCCGAGACTATGCCGACCTGGAGATCGACAAGACGGACCCGTACCGGCTCCGCTACGGCGAACTGCTCGGCCAAACCTGGGAGGACGCCGAAGACGGCTTCTTCGCTTACGCGGTCAAAGACGCGATCGTGACCCGGCTGGCGTATCAAGCCATCCGGCGGCAAGCGCACGCCCTGGTCTTGCAATACCCAGCCGGGAAGGAGATCCGGGCAGACGCTCGTACAGAATTCGGCTTGTTGACCGAAGCGGTGCAGGTGAAGAAGGCCATCGCCCTGGCGCAGATCACTCGCCACGGCATGCAACTCGACCGGGCGCGCCTCGACGACGCGGAAGCGGACTTGCGCCAGCGCTTGGCCGTTGAGGTGGCAGCCGTCACGGCGTTGTGTCCGGACCTCTACAAACGTGACGCGGACGGCCGGCTCCTCGCCACCGGACAGGCGCGGTCTCCGTCCAAGAACCAAGCGGTCTTGCTCCAGCAGCTGGAGTCGCTCGCCGAGACTTTACAAGCGGAAGGCAGTTTGCCGCACCAGCTGCCGCGCACGGCCAAGAAGGGCCAACTGTCCGCCGCCACGAAGTTCTGGCAGGAATACGCCAACGGTCATCCATTCCTGCGCCACTGGGTGGCGGCGGAAGAACTCGCCAAGCTCTTGCAGTTCTTCAACCACCTGCGCGCATCCGACATCCACCCGCACTACTCCACCCTGGTCCGCAGCGGGCGCACGTCTTGCAGCGGCCCCAACGTCCAGCAGATCCCGCGGGACAGCGCTTTCCGGGAAGCGTTCGTGCCGTCTCCCGGGCATTACCTGCTGACGGTGGACTACTCCTACATCGAGTTGCGGACGTTGGCCGCCCACGCGTTGCATCGCTACGGGCAGTCAGACCTGGCCGACGTCATCCAGCGGGGCGCGGACCCGCACGTCCATACGGCGGCGATGATGCTCGGCGTGTCCGCCGCGGAGTTCCAGACCTGGAAGGGGAACAAGCGCGTGGAGCACGGGGCGGCGCTGCAGGACCGTTACGAGGCGGCACGCCAGGCGGCCAAGGCAGTGAACTTCGGCGTGCCCGGCGGGCTGGGGGCGGGGCGCTTGCAGGAGTACGCCCGACACACCTTCGGCGTGCAGCTGAGTCTGGAGGAGGCACGGGCCAAGCGCGGCCGGCTGATGACGATCTACCGGGAACTCGACGCCTACCTGTCCGAAGACACCAGCGTCATCCTGGCTCGCAATCTGGAAGCGCCACTCTGGGCAGTGCGCAACGAACTCGGCGATATCCACATGGTCTGCATCTGGAAGATCCTGTGCGGGAACCCGAAAAAAGCGGACGGAACGGACTACCAGCGGACCTTTGTTTCGCGCATCTGGGCCAGCCTGGCCGGCTTGAACCGCAACGCCAGTCTCGCGGCCGCCATGCAGCAGCGCACGCCGAGCGAAGCCCTGGCGAAGAGCGTCTGTCAGGCCGGAGTGGCAACCTTGACGGGGCGGTTGCGCGGGCACGTCCGCTACTCGCAAGCGCGCAACACGCCCTTCCAGGGATTGGCCGCTGACGGCGCCGCTCTGGTCTTATTCCGCCTGGTGCGTGAAGGCTACCGTGTCGTGGCCTTTGTGCATGACGAGATCTTGGTGGAACTGCCCGACGAGGGCGGCTTCGTGGCCGAGGCCTCGGTTCGTCGGGTGGAGCGGATCATGAATGAGGAAATGGCCCGGGTCTTGGTGGGCGATATTCCGGTCGCTTGCGAGGCCGCGCTCGGCGAACGCTGGTGTAAGAAGGCCAAGCTCATCTGTCGGGAGGGGCGCGTCTACCCATGGCGGCTGCCGGAGACGGAAGCGCCCGCCGAAACAACGGCCCTGCCGTCCAACGAAACGACCGGCCTACCCGGAAATCTCGTGTCTCCGGTCGATCCGGCGAACACGCCCAGTGTGCGTGATCCGGAAACGGATGCCCATTGATCACAGTTCCACCGAGTGCGATCCACTGCCGGTGGTGTTGCACAATTACGATGAGATTATCGTGGAAGCGGCCGAGGCACAGGCCGACGATGTGCTGCGGCGGCTGGCCGAGATCATGTCCATGCCGCCCGCCTGGGTGGCGGGCTTTCCGGTCGAGGTGGAGGGCTTTGCGGCCCAGCGCTACGGGAAGAGTTCGCCGCCGGGCGCCATCCAGGTCAAGTCGCGCAATGGTCAGCTGCTGCAAGGCTGAGATGGTTCGATTTCGGCCAGGACCGTATCTGCCCGGAGGGCGGCAGGGCTAATTCCCGGGAATTAGCAGTGCCGCGCAGCGCCTGGTGGCGCAGGAGCGGCAATTACCAAGGGGCTTAACCACGATGCGCTCGGCCAGCAGTCGAAGCACGGACTTCACGCTGGCATGGCACTCGTTCGGCGAACGGTCTGGGCCTTTCCAGCTTCTCCACGACAGTGACCAGCGAACTGACCAACAAAACGTGAACGTCATCCTCGAACTCGTCACCGGAGTGTGCTGGAATGGGAGACGCAGCTTCCTGAGTAAGGTGATGGGAATCTACTGCGCGGCGACGATGGACGCCGTCGTCCGGTGAAGACGCTCGCGGACGAAGTGCTCCATGAGCGCGTGGCCGTGCGGTTCGTCATCGATCACGCCCGGCACCGCGGCACTTCCACACGATAGCCTGGACGGCGCGGGCCGTCTCCCGCGCGTCGGCGTCCTCGCTGCTCAGGTAGGAGATGAGCACGTCGGCTCCCTCCCGTGCGAAGGCGAGTGCCACCGCCCGGCCGA
The DNA here is from genome assembly GCA_016795185.1 of Planctomycetia bacterium. Classification (GTDB taxonomy): domain Bacteria; phylum Planctomycetota; class Planctomycetia; order Gemmatales; family Gemmataceae; genus JAGVLI01. The sequence continues at coordinate 13,764 of JAEUIF010000980.1, forward strand.
TGCCCGAATCCCCGCCGGTGATGACGGCGGCTTTCCCCTTCAGTTTGTCCAATCCTCGGTAGGTGGCCTCGCCGTAGTCGGGCCTCGGGTCCATAGCGGATTCGAGGCCGGGCGGCTCCTGCTGCTGGGCGGGCTGAGGCGGCCGCGGGCCGCGAGCGCGGGGGTCCTGTGCCATGCGGGCTATCCTCCGGTGGCCGAGTCGGTGCCTCGCCGCAGTCGGGTGTGAGGCTGCCTGCGACGAGGAACGCCCGTCGCTGACGCAGCCGAGGGAGCGTTGCAAACGATGTGCCCGGCCGGGTGCCGCGGCGCTGCGGCCCAGGACTTGCACTCTCACGAGCTTGTCGCCAGAAGCCGACCGTTGACGTGGCGGTCCATTCTGGCCGGTCCTTTCCCACAGCCCCGGAACGAACCCGGAGCTGGTTTCAGCGCGGAGGCTGCCATGAAACTTGTGCTGGCTGTGTCGCTGTTCACCGTGACCGTGCTCGCCGCTGACCCGCAGGACGACCGCCAGGCGTTCCAGGGGACCTGGACGATCGTCGAGCGGCAGAAGGCCGACAGCAAAGAGCCGGTCACCGCTCCGACAGTGGTGTTCGCGGGCGACAAGTACCAGATCAAAGCAGGCGACAAGGTGGTCGAGGAAGGCACCTTCCAGGTGGACGGAGCGAAGTCTCCGAAACTCATCGAGGTAGCCGCCACGGCGGGCATGGATAAGGGCAAGAAGTGGCACGGCATCTATCAGATCGAGGGCGACACCCTGCGGGCGGCCGTCGGACCCACGGACAAGGACCGGCCCACCAAGTATGACAACCCGGTCGAGGGCGTCCGCACCTTTGTGCTCAAACGCGAGCCGAAGAAGTAGCGACTCTGAGTAGCCCGCCGATGGCTACTCAGTGGCATCTCAAGCCATCCACTGACGACACTGTGCTAGTGGTTCGCTGCAAACGAGAGGCGGCGGAACAGCCAGAGGGCCAGAACGGCCCCAAGCTGTCCCGCCGCCTTGACGCCTATTCGGAGCCACGAGTCGCCTGCTCGCTGGTTACCGCCGAACGAGTTCCTGGCGATCTGGTCGATCAGCGTGGCGACCTCATGGTCCGTCAGCGCCTGGCGAATCCGAACGTCGCGCTGGAGTTGGCTGCACTGCTGCTGGCCAACCCACTGCGAACCAAGGTGTTCCTCTACCGGGGCGGCCGTAGCGCCCCCAAGCCAAATGGCTATAGGCGCCCCAGCCGCAGCTGTTTCTCAACACCAACTTCTCCGGCTTCTGAGCCTCCCTGCCGCATCGAATGCACAGGACGTGCCCTACTGCCCTGTTGCTTTCGTCGCCCATGAACACCCACCAGGCCGATGCCCGTTCGTCACCGAGCAGGAACTGGACGAAGTGGTCGGCAAGCACTCCGCTGGCGGGAAATCTGCACGCGGTGACTCTTGACGTTGCGCATGGGCCTTCATGCACTGGCGCCTGACTATCGATGAGGTGTTGTTGCTTCGACCCAGCCACTGGGGCGGCCGAAGCGCAGCAAGCCGAAGGCTTCTCGCGCTGTGGCCGCCGGGCGGTGACCGGGCAGCCCTTTCCTGGCTTCGACCCACCCGGTGAAGTCAGCATCGAGCGCACTAGCCGTGCGACGTTCTCCACAGAACCTGAAGTGATCCGCGGCGCACCGTCACTCAAGGTCCTGCCGTCAGTATTGCGCTCCCAACGGGCTCCGACTGCCCGTCGGTTATCTGGATCTTAAGGCGGCTTCGACCGCGTTAAGCCGAAGGCTTGCGGCGATTCCGCCGCTCCTCGTAAGTGGCCTGTCGTATTGGATCGGCTAATTCCCGGGAATTAGAGCCGCCTCTCTGGGTTGTGCCGCAACCACCTGCGTACGCAGCAGCCACACGGCGACCAAGCCAGGGTTGCGCCACGCGTTCACAGGAAAATCCACTGAACACCTTGCCTCGGTAGAACGCCCTCTCTACTGGTCTCTTGACCGGTGCTCCGGGCGGTGCGCGGCGCTGGGACCGCGCTGACCGTTCTCCCAATCCCGACAGCCCCGGACCGAGGAACAGCCATGAATCCTGACATGTTCTGGTACCGTCCGTTCCTGATGCACGCGGAATGGCGGCAACCGACCGTGACTGCTCTTTGTCGTTTGTCCGAGCGCGCCGCCCAGCTGGCCCAAGTCGCCGTGGTCTTGGAGGCGGCGGGTTGGCCGATCCGGATGACGCTCCAAGGGCTGGGCTTCACGCTGCCCGACGTCGCCCGCCGCATCCGCGACTTCCCGGTGAGCGACTGTTGCGACGTTCGTGGTGGCGTCGTTTATGACGCCAACTGCCCCGAACGCGGCTTCACTTGCGATGAAATGGGACAACTCGAAGTCGCGTTCGGTGACGGCATGGAGGACTTGGGCATCGCGGTGGGGTACGCGACCGGCGCGGGCCGGTCTCAGCCGGAAATCGACGCGGCGTGCGACCGACTGGAACAGCAGCTGACCGCCGACGTCCGTGCGATCCTGGAGAAATCTCCGTCGTCGCGCTTGGACGGCGCGTCCCCACGTTCGGCGCTGGACCGTCGTTTGGGGCAGCTGGCGGCGCTGCGGTGGGTGTCGGGAGCACCCTGGGGAGATTACACCCTGAATTACTAGCGACATGCGATCCGCTAGGCGACTCTCGCTGCGACTCGAACGGAGGCCCTGGGCCCCTGCGGCAATGATCGTTGATGTGATGAGCGATCCTGCTGGCCTGGGGTCGTGGCCTGGTACTTCTCGAAGATCGCCTCGGACGATGCCCGGGTGAAGTGCCTGAACGAAATGGCCGCGGGCATCATGGAGAACAGCATGTCCATGTGTGATGCAGAGTTTGAGATGAGCGAAGCGCGGCGGCAGTTTGCCGTCCTGGCCCGGCGCTATTGGGAGCTGAAGCTGGGTGTTGTGCAGGTCTACGTGCCGGTGGACTGCCCCAGCGGCGCTGCGCTGGCCGGGCCGCTGGAGGCCGCTTGTTTAAGCCAAGCACCGCACGATCTGGATCGGCATGCCGCCCCGGTGGTGTCGCTCACGGCGCTCCTGGACCACGAGACGGCGGGCGCGCTGCTGGCTCACCTGCCCTGTACCAGCACAGCCGAGGCCTGGCAGGTGTTGGAATGTTGGCCGCTGATCCAGCGCCGCCTGCCTAACCTGGACCAGGTCTTGCAGCTCGTGCTGCCGGAAGAGTGGCTCTATCTTTTGCGGCTCAATCCGGCAGGAACGCTCACGGTCAGCGCGTTGCGCTTGCCGCCCAACGCGGAAGCGCTGCCGGTGTTCACGGTGCCGCGGGTGGCCGGGCCCGTAGTGCGCGCCTGTCAGTTCGCGCCGCTGGTGGCGGCGGGCTATGTGGACGAACCGTCGATGGTCGGCTGTCCGGACGGACGGCGTCCGGATGGACGGCCACCCGGTTATGTGTGGGTTCAGCGCGAGGTACGAGATGGCTAAGTTGTACTTCGGCCCACCGCGCGGCCCCGCGGTCAGCTACCGCCCCGGCCGCACGGCGGGCGTTTGTGGGAGCGTTCGGGTGGTCCTGGTTCAAGGTGTGTCGCCGGACCTCAGTTTGCAGGAACCCGCCGAGCAGGACTTCCACCCGATGGGTGACGCCACCCAGCTCATGCAGAAGCGATCAGCGTGACGGTCAGCAGCGTGGATCGGCTCCGGCAAAACGTCACGGTCCAGCGCCTGGGGATGACGAATTACCGTGCGGAGGACGTTCTTGGCACCAGCGCTGTTGGCTGGACATCTGTTGTCGAATCTGAACGGTTGGTTTGGCTAGCCAGCTTCTGGCTGAGCAACTCTGACCTGTCGCTAATTCCCGGGAATTAGCCAAGCCTCGCCGCAACAGCCGCCTCAGGCACAGCATTGCCTCGTCAGGCTCGTGACTGTTGCCAGGCGCTTCTTCGAGCCGCTCCGGTCCAATTGCACAATCTCGAAAGAGCCGCTGGACTCTCGTTCCACGATCCCTATTGGTCAGCCTGCGCTATCAGTGCGGTGGGCCCGGCGAAGGACAAGTTGGTATTAGCGGCCATCGGAGCAGAGCATTGCAGCAGATCAGGCAAACGTACGACGGTTCTGGTTTGGATCCGTGGCAGCAACCGCGCGCGATCAGGCGTTCGGCAGTATCGAACTTCGCCGCACGACGGCCTGCACACTTACGTCGCCGGTCAACGTTCCGCACGGATAGCGCGCTGACGCGCTGCTTCAACAGTGGTCGCAGTCGCGGGCCGCCCGGTAACCAGAGATGGTTTTGGTCGTATTCAGCCAGCACACGCTGGCGGCCACCATAGTTGCACTGACCTTCGGACCATTGAATGAGTCATCTCGCACTCGGGAAAGCACCATGAGCAAGTCCACGCTCCTGCTCGAGAAACTGGTCGCCGCCGTGGAGCGGCAGTCCAGCAGTCTGGAACGCCTGGCCGACCGCCTGGCACCGCAACCAGGCGCCATCGTCGGCACTCCGTACCTCGCCCAGCGCTTGGGCTGCACCACGGCCTGGATCACCGACCTCATCAAGCGCGGCGAGATCCCCGACCACTGCATCGTCGCGGGCACCGGCCGCGGCAAGCCCTGGAAGTTCCACCGCCGGCACATCGACGACTGGGTGCAGCGCCGCTGAGTCTTCCGCCGGGGAGGTCTTGACCGGCCGATAGGATTGGGCATCCATCCCGGTCGAAACGAGGACAGGTACGATGCCCCGCAAGCCGAGCTTGAAGAAGGAAACCATCCAGGTGCTGGTCAACGGCACGCCGGTGAAGGTCGTCCTGCACCCGCCGACGGGCCGCCGGACATCCTGGTTCGCGTACTGGAATGGCCTGGTGGCCAGTAAGAGCACCGGGCAAAGCAAGCTGGAGGACGCCATCCGGGTGGCCCACCGGATGGTCACGAGCGGGTGCGCTCGGCCGGTGCTGGCCGACGCCGTGCTGACCGACGAGGAGTTCGAGGAGATCCAGCGGGCACACTTCAACCGCAAGACCGACCCTGCCGCCAAGCTGCGAGCCCAGAAAACCCTGGATGACTGCCTGGAGGCCATCGCTGCATTTCGTGACATCGCAGGCATCAAACCGGTCACAACGGCCCGTGTCGATGATTGTGCCATCTTCCAACGAAAGGCGCTAATGCTCCCGAAGAACTGGCGAAAGCAGTACCCCAATAGTCAGCAGGAGGTCGCGTCGCTGAGCCCGAACACCGTGCTCAAGTGGTCGCGAGCCCTGCAAGCTGCCTTCGACCGAGCCTGCCGTAGTGCCGGACGAAAATCCGTTCGGGGTGTGGTAGAGGAGCAGAAGCTACTGACCGAAAACCCCTGGAAGCAGTTCACCTGGATCGAAGGAACACGCAAGCCGATTCGCCAGTTCGATGGCACGGAGTTGCTTGCCCTAATTGACTACCTCGAAGAGAAGTGGCTGGGTGTCGGTATAGCTACTGCGGTAGCCAAGGCTTGTTTGTGGTCCTGGGGCCGCCGTGCGGAAGTAATGGGCCTGAAATGGGAGTTGCTACGAACTGTGGGCGACGAGCGACACTTCGAGATTGTCGGCAAGTGGGGAATAGAGAAGTGGTTCCGCGTGCCGGAGGCTTTTTACCAGGAGTTGCAATCACTCTGTACCGGCGGCCCCTTTGTATTCGCCGCGTACCCACAGCAACTTCGCGAGTTCTATGAGCGACGCGGTCGTCAACGGGAGGCAAAAATGGTTGCCGCGGAATTCAAGCCGGTCAACTTGGGTGACTGGTTTCACGAGCAGATCGTTGATTGGTCCACCAAACAGCCAAAGGGCCGGGCCACTCTGCACGTCTTCCGCAAGACCAGCCTCCAGTACGCCCGCTGTGGCGAAGACCTGAATCGCCAGGTAGCTGCCGACGCCCGCTTGAGCGAAGGCGTCATGATGACGAACTACGTGAAGGAAACCGATGAGCAGATGCGGGCCAAGAGTAATCGCATGTACCGCCGCATCCTGGCGAGCTTGGACCCCAAGGTGGCTCAGAGATACGGCCACGCCGAAACCGAGGGTTGCCAGCTGAAGGAGCAACTCCAGGCCGCGATTGCTGCCGAGAATTGGATGCTCGTGGATGAGCTGACCAAGCGGCTACGGAAGGAGCAGCGGTTGACTCGAACCGGCTGAGGCAATCTGGAAAACGAACAAGGCGGCAGTCTGGATCACCAGGTTGCCGCCTTCTTCGTTTACCCAAGAGGCCGCTGAACGGGGTCATTCTTGTGAATTCTTGTGAACAGCAGTCATTCTCGCTCAAGTGCCACTTCGCTGCTGATCCACAAGTCCTTGCAAATTCACTGCTTCTGAGTGAAGGCGGAGGGGCTCGAACCCTCGACCTACGGATTAAAAGTCCGTTGCTCTACCGACTGAGCTACGCCTTCCACTATAGCTCGTTTCCTTGACGAGTGCTCGTGGCTCACTACAGTCTACCGATTCGCGGTTCGGTCGTAAACCGGGGGGCGCGGTGTTGGTGGACGATTGCCGCTTCGTGTGCGGTGGGATGTGTACAATGAGGTCGCGGTTCACGCCGGTTGTTCTTCACCGAAATCACTTCGCATGCATAGCTTCCTGATCGCCCTGGCCTTCCTGTCCGTGACGCCGATTCGCTTTCGTGCGTTGCCAGCCGATGAAGCCGTTGCCCGGTCACGGTACTGGTATGCAGCAGTGGGCCTGTTGCTGGGAGCGCTGCTGGCGGGCTGGACCTGGGCAGCCGGGCATCTCGCGCCGCCGGGTATCGCGGCTTTCCTGGTCCTGTTGGCCTGGGTCGGCGTCACCGGTGCCTTGCACCTCGATGGTTTTTGCGACCTGTGCGACGGACTGTGCGGCGGCTGGACTCCGGAAGACCGGCTGCGAATCATGAAAGACCCGCAGCGCGGTTCTTTTGCGATTGCCGGCTGCGTGCTGCTCCTGCTGGGCAAGTACGTGGCACTCGTGCAGTTGTTGCAACTCTCCCACTTCCCGCTGGCCGCTCCCTGGGCCGTCGGCGTGGCCGTGCTGGCGGCGCGCTGCCTGGTGCTCACCCTGGCCGCCGAGGCACGCTACCCGCGACCCGAAGGCACCGGCAAGCTGCTGATCGAAGCCACCCGCAGTCCGGAGGCGGTGGCGTTTGCCCTGCTCGCCTGGGGCGCGATGATCCTGTCGCCGCGTGCGCCCCTGGAAACGGAGCCGCACCTGGCCGTCTGGCTCCAGCGCTTCGCTGCCCTCGACGCCTTCTACCGCGCCACGCTCTGGTTCGTTTTAATCTGGTTGCTATTGCTGCTGCTGCGAAAGCAGTGCGAACGCCGACTCGGCGGCATCACCGGCGACTGCCTCGGTGCTGGCATCGAACTGGTCGAACTGGTGTTCTTGCTGAGTGTGGCGGTGAGCTTGTAGGGCCTGCCCCTCACCCCCAGCCCCTCTCCCGCACGGGGCGAGGGGAGCGTTACTTCTTGCTGAAGTCCGGCATGCGGCCGGCGAGCACGTCCTTCTCCCACTCGTCGAGCAACGGCCAGCCGACAGCGCAGGTGCCGAAGTCCGCCATGTACTGGTACTGCGTCAGGCGGTCGATGGTCTTTTGCAGCAGCTTCTTATCGCGGCGGAAGACCGGCCCGTGGCTGGGCAGCCAGAATTCGCTGTCGTCCTTGAGCATCCGCTTGAGCGAGGCGATGAAGTGCGGCAGGCTGGAGCCGTGATGGGCGTCGATGACGCCAACGCAGCCGTCCTTGTAGAGATTGTCGCCGGAGAAGAGCAGGTTGCCCATCTTGAAGTTGAGATGGCCGGGCGTGTGGCCGGGCATGTGCCAGACTTCCAGCTTCTGGTTGCCCACCGTGATGACGTCGCCTTCGTTGAGCAGCAGGTCGATCTTGCAGGGCGGCATCTCGATCTCGATGCCCTGGGCCTTGATGCTGGCATAGGTCGTCACCTGGTCGCCGGTCTCCAGCGGTTCGACGCTCAGCGGATGGGCCGCTACCTTCGTCTTCAACACTTCCTTGGCGCGAGCGGCACCCTGAATGTGGTCGGCGTCCGCGTGGGTGGCGATCAGCATCTTGCAAGTGGACAGGTTGAAGTCCATCTTGCGGACCAGCTCGATGATCTCATCCACCGGTTCGAGGAAGCCGATGTCGATGAGCAGGAACTCGCTGCCGCCGTCGATCAGGTAGACGTTGACCCCCAGGCGGCGCCCGGCCTGGTAGTTCATCTCGATGACGTTCGGGAAGAGGTACTTGCGGCGCAGCATGACGGCAATCGTCCTCGAATGCGAATCCGGTTCCCAGTCATCTTAGAAGGTCGGCCACTGCTTGCAACCCGTTGCCCTTGTCGAGTCAGCAGGCGCACGCTATAGCCCCAGGCTGCCAATTCTCCACTCGTGCCCAGCGAGGTCTGTCATGCGCCGAGCGCTCGCGGCCGTGCTCGTGGTTCTCTGTTTGATCCAGCCAGCCTGGCTGCACGCGGGCGGGTTCAAGCTGCTGGAAGTACGCAACGAAGTGCGTCAGGAAAAGAAGCCCGATGCGCGTAAACAGGAAGCGGCGGACGACGACAAGGATGACGACGACTGGTCGTTCGGCGACTCCGGCGACAGCATCGTCATCGAAGGGCTCTGGGGCACGCTGGCGACTTCCTGCTGGTTGTTGGGCACCTCGATCTACGTGCTGCCCGCCAACTGCCTCGGCGATCACTATCACACCGAGTTCGGCTTCGGGCGCTATCCCTATGCCGACGACAGCCTCGGCTTGATGTGCAACCTCGCGTCGCCGACCGCCCGCCTCGGTATTCCGCAACCCACGGACGATATCCAACCCACCGAGTGGCGCGTCGAACTGCCGCCACCGCCGGAACGACCCG
>JAEUIF010000997.1 GCA_016795185.1 Planctomycetia bacterium
GGCGCCGCCGACCTCCGCAGGTGCGCGGGGGCGGCCAACTCCTTCAGCCCGCTGCCTTCGGTGGTTCAAACAATCAAAGCAGCCAACCAGGATTCAAAGATAGGGGCTGGTGAGAAATGCGGGCTAGGCGCTTCCGCATCGTTTGCAGAGGCAAATTGATCGTGGGCATACTGGGTGGGGTCGCCGACGAAATAGCCGCATTCATTTCCAAGGGGCAAACCGGCGGCTTTTCGGATGGCATCGGGCAACTTCGCGGTCTTCTTGCGCTCGCGCTTCATCCGGCGGGTGGCACTGAATTGCTTCAAGTAGGCGGCGTGTTCCGGCTTCAGGGCGAACAGCGGCCAGACTTTCGCCAAGCTCTTGGTCTGCTTCGCCACCAACTTGGCAAGTTGTTCGCCGCGCGGGTCGCCGTAGTCGGTCAGCCAGTCTGCAAGGGCTGCCAAGGCGGCGCGGTCGCCGTCATAAACCGCCTGCAAAAACGCCCCCATCTCTGGGTTGCCGGCCCGGTAACAATCGAACCGTCCCTTGAAGGTGGTGTCGAAGTCCACGATGCTGCTCCATTCAGATGGACAGGTCCAGCGGTTGATTCTTGTCGATGTGCGGCAAGTTGAGCGGCACCGCTTCCGGATACTTCTGCACCGCGCCTGTATTGAAGACCACCACGCTCTCCTCCGGTTTGATCCGGCCATCCGCCAGCAGTTGCTCCAGGCAAGCGAAACAGACTGCGGTCTCCGGGCAGATGCCGATGCCTTCGGTGCGGAAGACCCGCTCCATCCAGGGACGAATCTTGCTTTCCGTTCCAGCGATAGCGCAGCCGCCGCTCTGGCGAATGGCGTCGAGCATCATGAAATCGCCCACCGCCGCCGGCACCCGTAGTCCGCTGGCGATGGTGTGCGCGTTCGGGAATAGTTCGGCAAAGCGTTCGCCCTTTGCAAAGGCCCGCACGATCGGCGCGCAGCCGTCGCTCTGGCAGGAGATCAGGCGCGGGAAACGAGCACTCGCCTTGGGCTCGCGGCTAAACTTCAGCCAGCCCAGTTCGTTCAGTTCCTGAAAGGCTTTCCACATGCCGATCAGCCCGGTGCCGCCACCGGTGGGGTAGAGGATCACGTCGGGCAGTTGCCAGTCGAACTGCTCCGCCAGTTCCAGGCCCATCGTCTTCTTGCCTTCCAGGCGATACGGCTCCTTGAGCGTGGACATATCAAACCAGCCATAGCGCTCGGCGTTCTCGCGCACCAGCCGGCCGCAATCGTGAATCAGGCCGTTTACCAGAAAGACTTTCGCCCCCGCCAGATAGGCTTCCATCTGGTTGATGACCGGCGTGTCCTCGGGCATGAAGATGAAGACCTCCATGCCCGCACGCGCCCCGTAGGCGGCCAGCGCGCCGCCCGCATTGCCGGCAGTGGGAATCGCCAGCCGTTTCAGCCCGAGCTGTTTTGCCAGGCTGACTGCCATCGTCATGCCGCGACTCTTGAAGCTGCCTGTCGGCAGTTGCGACTCATCCTTGATAAACAGGTTCGTCAATCCCAGTTCGCGGCCGAGTCGTGGGCAGGGCAACAAGGGCGTCATGCCTTCGCCCAGCGTAACCGGCTCCGCATTGCCCGCCAGCGGCAGCAATTCGCGATAGCGCCACAACGACGGCGGTCGCTGGGCAAAATCGCCGGGCTGCACGACGGCGCGAATCGCGGGCAGGTCGTAGCGCACCCACAACGGCCGGCCCTGGTGAATGGTGTGGACCTGGCCGGCCTCGAAACGGGTGCCGTCCAGGGCGCTTTCCAGGTGTGTGACGAACATGGCAGGATGCTCAGAGGTATGGGGCCAGGTCTTTCTACGAATCCGGGCGCTTGTCTGGAACCGGGAACTTTGCGGCGGTGCGGGGAATCGCGGTTGACGTGTTTCGCCGTTTCGCGGTAATATCCCCGTCGCTGACTAGAGATGCACCTTGGGTGAAATGCCCCTCGCCTTCGCCGGCCCCAGGATCGGGGCCGTCCGGCGAGCACGGCCCAAACCCGCAGAAAAAGGACTTTCACGGGTATGCTGCACGTTCACCGCCAGGCCCAGGGATGGGGTTCATCTCCCCTTTCTGCCGCT
>JAEUIF010000999.1 GCA_016795185.1 Planctomycetia bacterium
TCGGCAGTCAGACCTACGAGATTAACGAAGCGCTGCATCTGGTCAACGTGCCCGCGAACCTGTTCGACGCCATCAACACGCCCGACTTCTCCGGCCTGCTCCAGCCGAAGGCGTGGAAGTGGGTGTTCATGTTCGCTATCATCGGCGTGCTGGAATCAATGCTCAGCGCCAAGGCCATCGACTCCATCGACCCGTGGAAGCGGCGCACCAACCTGGACGGCGACAACCTGGCGGTCGGCCTCGCCAATCTGGTCGCGTCGCTGGTCGGCGGCCTGCCGATGATTTCCGAGATCGTCCGCAGCAAAGCGAACATTGACAACGGCGCGCGGACTCGCTTTGCGAACATGTTCCACGGGCTGTTCCTGCTGCTGTTCGTGGCCAGCGTGCCCTGGCTGATCCATCGGATTCCGATGGCCGCCCTGGGGGCGATGCTGGTCTACACCGGCTTCCGGTTGGCTTCGCCGCGCGAGTTCGCCAACGTCTACATGATCGGCCGCGAACAGCTGGTGGTGTTCGTCGCCACCATCATCGCGGTGCTGGCGACCGACCTGCTGGTCGGCATCCTGATCGGCATCGGCGTCGAGTTCGTCATTCACTTCATGAACGGGCTGCCGCTCGGCTCCGTGTTCAAGCCGCCGCTGTCCGTCGAGGAACTCGACGACAAGACCTACATCGTCCGGGTGCGCGAGGCGGCGGTCTTCACCAACTGGATTCCCCTGCGCCGCTGCATCAACAACCTGAACGGCGACCGCGACGTCGTCGTGGACCTGTCGGAAACACTGCTCGTCGATCACACGGTCATGGAGAAACTGCACGCGCTGGAGAAGGAGTTCGAGCAGAACCAGCGCCGCCTGGAAGTCACCGGCCTGGACGACCACTTCCCCTTCTCCGGGCACCCGCAAGCCGCCCGGCGGAAGGTGGTCGGCAAGGAACAGCCGGTGGCGCATTAGTCTCTGGTTTCCCAACCGCGAAGCGGTTGTACTCCACAGCCCAGGGTCGCGCAGCGCACCCTGGGTAACGGAACGAACCGTGTTGGCAAACCCCGCAGGGGTTTCACAAGGCAGGCCATCTCGGTTTGTACAACCGCTTCGCGGTAGGCGCAATCACTACAGTTCGATTCCCAGGGTGCGCTGCGCGACCCTGGGCTGTGGAGTAGAACCGCTACGCGGTAAAGAAATGAAAGCCTAACGGAACACGGTCCATACGGGAGGCAAGGATGCTTCACCACCCTATCGCGCAATGTCGTTGCGCCTCGCGACTGATCCTCGTCCTGGCGCTCCTTTGCGCTGGCCGTTTTGGCGCGCTGGCCCAGGCTCCGCCGGCCGAATCCCCAGCGAGCGAAACCGCTGCCGAGTCCGCCGCGCCGGCGAGCAGCTTCACCCCGGAACAAGCGGCGGAGCTGCGCCTCAAGTTTCAGGAGTTCCTCAAGGCCGAGGAAGAGAAGAAAAAGCAGGCCGGCGCGAAGGAGCCGACGGAATATACCGTCGGCAGCAACCTGAGCCTGGCCGGCACCTGGAACAACGGCCTGTCCTTTCAGTCGCCGCATAAGGACTGGCTCATCCACATCGGCGGGCGCATCCAGTTCGAGCCGGTCTTCTGGGCGCAGCCGCTCAACCTGAAAGGTCCACCGCCCGGTCCTGGCGGCATTCCCGCCTCCGTGCCGGGGGACGGCGTCGGCGCGCTCGACGACGGCATGTTCTTCCGCCGGGTGCGTTTCCGCGCCGACGGCACCGGCTACGAACTGGTCGAGTTCACGATGGAGGTGGACTTCGAGCAGCTCAATCTCATCACGTTTGACCACATGTGGATGGGCTTCAAGGAACTGCCCGTGCTGGGTACCGTGCGCCTGGGTCAGCACAAGGTGCCCCAGGGCCTGGAAATGATGGGTAGCGACTATCACCTGACCTTCCTGGAACGCAGTTCGCTGTCGGACGCTTTCTGGACCCTGTTCGCGCCGGGCATCTTCGTCGCCAATACGTACCTGGACCAGCACGTCACCTTTCAGACGATGCTGCACCGCATCCAGCCCAATGGCTTCTTCAACGCCGACTTCGGCGACGGCGATTACGCTTCCACCACCCGTCTGACCTGCACGCCGGTCTACGAGCACGACGGCCGCTGCCTGGTGCATGTGGGCGGTTCGTATCAGTGGCGGCACGGCGACCTGGGCCGCACCATCGTACCGGGCGGCACCGGCAACGCCTTCGCCGATACGCAGAGCGTCGCCCGCTTCCGCGCCCGGCCGGAACTGCGCGACGCCACCGGCGTCACCTTCCCCTTCGGCGATTCGGCGCGCTTCGTGGACACCGGCTTCCTGCTGGCCAGCGACGTGCACACCATCAGCCCGGAGTTTCTCCTGATCTGGGGGCCGTTCTCGGTGCAGGCGGAAGGGGCCTGGTCTTACGTGGAGAATGCACAGTCGGTCTACCCGGCGGCGGCGTTCGTCACGCCGCGCGGCAATCCGATGTTCTGGGGCAGCTACGCACAGGTCAGCTACCTCCTGACCGGCGAGCATCGGGGCTACGACCGCCGTTTCGGCACCTTCGACCGGCCGCGCGTGATCGAAAACTTTTTCCTGACCCGCGACGCGGACGGCAGGCCGCTGTTCGGCCGTGGGGCGTGGGAAGTGGCCTACCGCTATTCGTACCTGGACCTGAACGACAACGGCATCGACGGCGGCCAGCTGGCCCAGCACACGGTCGGCCTGAACTGGTACTTCAACGACAACTTCAAGGTGCAGTTCAACTACCTGAACATCGCGCGCAACGTGGCGGCCCCGGCCGTCAGCGGCACGGTCAACGGCTTCGGCATGCTGGCGCAGTGGTACTATTGAGCGGCGGTGGCGGATTGCGTTAGTTCGATTCAATCGACCACGCTGCTTCCGTCGGCCGCGACTGAATTGGTGAGGAGATAGCCGCGGTCGGCGCTGTTGTAGGCGGTCTTAAATTGCCGAATCGAATTAACGAACTGCGTCTTTTCCCTTCCCTTCTATCCGCAGGAGTTGCCGGAGCTTCGCTGCAACCCAGCGCAGTTCTTCCGCATCACGGCCCGAGAGCATGCTGAACTTGTCACCCTTGACCGGAATGATCTGCAATTCCATCGGTACCAGGTTCAGCATTTTTGCGAGCGCCTCACCGAAGTTCGTGGGGTCCGTGTCGATGAGGCCACTCCGAATCTCGAGGATTTCCTGTTTCATCCATTTCTGGCGCTTGTCTCTGACGAAGCCGGTCTGAAACGCCAAGAGTTGGTCTCCGGACACGATGAGTTCCGCGCGGCGTCCGGCTAAGCTAATCGCGCCGATCAACAGGCCAAAGCCCACGATCCAGAGCAAGCCCACGAAGAGAATCGCCAGAATGAGTTCTTGGCCGGTCGGCCCGCCATCGCAAAACACCAAAACTCCCGTGACAATAGCCGTGACGCCCATCCAGCACAGGCCGAAGTGCAAAAAGCCCTGGCTTCCTTCCCAGATGCCCGCGGGCGGCACCGTAAGAGTAATGCCGTCAGCGGTTTCCTCGACCGCTATGTCGCTCCCACGGGGTTGCTTCAAACTCATTTCGGCAGCTTCCGTTGCGAGCAGTTGCTCGGTGGCTTTAGCCGACGCTTCATATTGGTCGTGCTTTTGGTCCATAAGCTGACCCTCACTGGATTGGCCGAAGAGGTGTTTTTCCTCGAAGGCATGGGAAAACGGGTGGAAGTCACTTCCGAAATGTTCCAGCCACCTCCCGCTCCCTCTATTTGCGTGTGCCGCAGGTTGTGTGCCGTACGATGCCAAACGCGTCTGCGTGGCCGCAAGAGCAGCGTCCCGAGATTCTTGCACATGGCGCGCAGTGGCAAATCATGGGGGTTTTCGCACCTCCGTGGCAACCGGAGTTTCTTGGCTCGGAGGGTGGTCGATCAGGCAGAAAACGCAAACGGCCCGCGCCGACCGCCAATTGCACGGTCGGCGCGGGCCGGGATGAATGGCATCAGAACGGCTTCTTGCCGAAGAACTGCATGGCCAGGTAGAACGCGACGCCGCAGACCAGGATAGCGCCGATGATGATGACGACGGTGCCGAAGCGGCCTTCCTCTTGTCCTTCTTCCTCTTCCTCCTCTTCTTCGTCCTCGGCCGAATCCTCGATCTCCTCGTCGTCGTCCTCGGGTTCGGGCGGCAGCTCACGCTTGGGCGGCGGTGCCGGCGCGCCCTTGGCGGCGACTCCCGTGCCCAGCGAATCGCGCAGCCCGCCGCGCCCCGCCTTGGCCGCCTCGCGCGGCGCGGGGGCAGGTTCACGGGTGGGAGCAGCCTTGCCACCGCTGCCACCCGCGCCGGCCTTCAATTGGCCGCGAATGTTCACGGCGGCTTCCGGCGGTGCCTTGGCGCCGTTGTCGGCTCCGCCCTTGCCGCCCGCCGTCTTGGCCGTCGGACGCTTGGCCGGCGGCGGCGCCTGCGACGCGAACGGCCGCAGCGCCTCGACGATCTCCTCGCAGCTGCCGTAACGGTCTTCCGGCTTCTTCTGCATCAACCGTTCGACCACCCCCGCCAGGGCGTCCGGCATGCCCGGCACCAGTTCCTTGATCGAAGTCGGCTGCTTGTACTGGTGGGCCATCATCTTCTCGACCGCGCTGCCATCCGGGAACGGATAGCGCCCCGACAAGAAGTAGTAGAGCACGCAGCCCAGGCTGTATTGGTCGCCGAAGGCCGTGCGGTTCGTCGGCTCCATGATGCTTTCGGGGCTGGAGCAGTCCAGGCCGCTGGTGAGCGTGTTCGCCGTGGACATGGTGTCCACCAGCGATTCGCCTTCGTTCTCGGCGAGCAGCGCGCCGATGCCCAGGTCGAGGATGTGAATCTGCCCATCCGGCCCGAGCATCATGTTCGACGGCTTGAGCAGACCGTGGAAGATGCTGTGCTGATGGCAAGCATGCAGGCCCTGGGCGGTTTGCAGGGCATACAGCGCGGCGATCTCCGGCGAGAATTTGCCTTCGCGCTGGATGACCGCGTCCATGTTCTCGCCTTCGATCAGCGGCCAGGACAGGTAGTGCAGGCCGCCGGAGGTGCCCACGTCCACGAACGGCACGACCTGCGGGTGCGTGAACTGTTCAAACTGCCGGACCTGGCGGCGGGCCAGACGGACGTTCCACATGCTGCGCCGCGGCAGCACCTTGACGGCGTACCACTTGTTGTCCGTCTTGGACATCGCCTTGTAGACGGTGCCCATGCTGCCGGTGCCGATGGAATCCGACAGCGTGTACGGCCCGAGCACCAGGCCTTGCGTCTTGCCTTGCAGGATGCGGTCGGCCTGGAACTGCGTCAGGATGCCCTGGCCGACCAGGTGCTCCGCCAGCTGCGGCGGCTCGGCGCGCGAGTGCTTCTTCAGGTACTCACCCACCACTTGATCGAGTTGACCGCGGTCGATCAGGTTGCTGCGCCGCAAGTCCCAGACGAACCATTCGCAGGCTCCAAGGTCGGTAGCTGCCATGATAGCGGCATCCTCGTGTGATGTTTCAGGCCAGGATGGACCCGATAGCCCGCAGCGCACTCTCCGCGTGGAAGTTCAGCGCAGGGTCGATCAGCACCATGACGACACGCTGGACGGGACCTGAACTGGCTGTCGAACTCTCAACTCCCTATCATGGGGCGCTTTGCCGAGGCTGTCAACCTCCAAACCCCATGCACCATCGACACTTCCCGCGCCTCCGGCGCTGGTGAATTCTACAATTCGTCGAACGGGCTTGGCAAGAAATTTTGGGCGGGCATCAATTCGCCGCGCGGGGCCAGCGCGAAGCTGTAGCGGGGGCCGGAATGGCAAGCGCGGACGGTTCACGACGTTTCGTTGGGTGTCATGTGGCAAGCGAAGGACGTCGGGCTTTCTAGCCCGACACATAGAACCGACGGCTGGCTGCGCCCGCTCCGCTGTATCGTTTGTCCCTGCCACTTCATGTCGGGCTGGAAAGCCCGACGTACCGACACACGCTCACTTCTTGTCGCGTGCGTGGTCGGCGAAGAACTTCCAGATGGTTTCGTTGACGTCGGCCTTGTTGGCCCAGATGTGCCCGACGCCGGCCAGCTCGACGTACTTCACCTCGTGGCCTTCCTTCTTGTACTTGTCGCGGTTCTCGCGCGCGAACTCGACCGACAGGATGTTGTCCTGATCGCCGTGGACGATCAGCACCGGGAACTTGCGGTCGGCGTTCACGCCCAGCAGCGTTTGCAGCCCCAACGGCCCCGAGTGCGAAGCTACGGCGGCGATGGTCTTCGAGCGTTCCTTGCCCACCAAGTGCGCGAAGTAGCCGCCGTTGGACATGCCGACGACATAAATCCGCTCCGGGTCGATCTTGTACACCGCGGACAGCTTGGCCAGCAGGGCGTCGAAGAAGGCGAGGTCGTTCTTGATCTTGTCCGGGGCCAGGCCCCAGCTGCGGCCGACGGCGTTCGGGTAGGCCACCATGAACTGGTGCTTCTCGGCGGTTTCGTTGAGCTTCGTGTAGACCGGCATCAAGTCCTTGCTGTCGATCAGCATGCCGTGAAAGGCAACCACCAGCGGGGCGGGCTTCGCCAGGTCCACCGACTTCGGCACGACCAGCCGGTATTCGCGGCTGACGTCGCCGACCTTGACCGTTTCCGCCGCGAACTCGCCGTGCGCGGGCTGCGCGGCAGCCGCCGTCGCGCTGGCGACCCGGGCGGAGCAACCAGCGTTCAGCACCCCCACGGCGACCACGCACAGGCGCAAGGCGATGGACATGGCTTCCCCCCAGCCAGGATTCAGCTACCAGAGCTACCCGCGCGAAGGGATTTCGTTTCAAGGAATACGACGGCAATCCGGGCGCGCAGTTCACTCGCTGGGGCAGCGCACCCAGTTCGTCGAAGCTAGGCGGTTCGCAAACCGGTGTAGCATAGGGCGCTCTGGTCCGCACAGCGGACCCTACGAAATTACCGTAGGGTCCGCTGTGCGGACCGCTACATTCGGTCGCAAATGCTCTAATCGCAGGTTTTCGACGTTGCACTAATACCCGGCCGCCTTGCCGATGATGCGCTTGTCCGCCGCGCCGTGAAAGATGCCCGTCTTGGGATCGACCCAGATGGACTGGGCGGCGCCTTGGCGGACGCCGGTCATGGTGTGGCCCATCGCCCGCAGCTTCTCCACCGTGTCGCGGTGCTCGGCCCAGCCCTCGAAGCGGGCCTCATCGGGAAACCACTGGTGATGCAGACGCGGGGCGTCCACGGCCGACTGGATGTCCATGCCGAACTCAATGACATTCAAAACCACGCACAGCGAGGTGTTGATGATGGTGCGGCTACCGGGGCTGCCCGTCACCAGCAGCACCTTGCCGTCCTTGGCAACGATGGTCGGCGTCTGCGAGCTGAGCATGCGTTTGCCCGGCGCGATCTGGTTCGCGGGCGTGCCGATACCGCCCGTGCGGTCGGTGACGCCCGGCCGCCAGTTGAAGTCCACCATCTCGTTGTTGAGGATGAAGCCGGCCCCCTTGACGACCACCCGACTGCCATAGCTGTGTTCGAGCGTGTATGTGTTCGCGACGGCCATGCCGTCCTTGTCGATGACCGAGAAGTGCGTGGTGCTGTCGCCTTCCGGGGCCAGTTTAAGTTCCTTCGCCAGCGCTTCGCTCTTGGTCGCTTTTTCCCGGTCGATCTGCTGGGCCAATTTGCGAGCGTACTCCTTGGTCGTCAGGTATTCGGGAATCTTGGTGAAGGCGGGGTCGCCGAGGAAGCGCGCCCGATCACAGTAGGCGCGGCGCATGGCCTCGACCATCAGGTGCAGGGTATCGGCCGACCAACGGCCCTGCTTCTTCAGGTCGAAGTTCTCCAGGATATTGAGCATCTCGATCAGGCACACGCCGCCGGAGCTGGGCGGGGGTGGGGCGTAAACGTCGTAGCCGCGAAAGGTGCCGTGAATCGGCTTGCGCTCCATCGCCCGATAGGCTGCCAGGTCGGCCTTGGTGATCAGGCCGCCGCCCGCTTTCATTTCCGCGACGAGTTTGTCGGCGAGGTCGCCGGTGTAGAAGGCGTCCGGACCTTTCTCGGCGATCTGGCGCAGCGCAGCGCCCAGGTCTTTCTGCACGAAGCGGTCGCCGGCTTCCCAGTCGGCCTCGCCGCCATTCTTGCCGAAGACGCGGCGGGCTTCCGGGAACCCTGACGAGCCGCCGACGAAGCTGTTGAGCGAGCTTGCCAGCTTGGCGTCGAGGAGGAAACCCTCCTCGGCCAGCTTGACGGCGGGCATGACCACATCCTTCCACGCCAGCTTGCCGAACTTCTTGTGGGCCAGCTCCATGCCGCGCACGGTGCCCGGCACGCCGACGACCTTGTGGCCCAGGCGCTCGGAGTCCTTGGCGTACATGTCCTTGGTGGCGGCGGCCGGCGCGGTTTCCCGATACTCGAAGACGACCGGTGCCCCCTGCGGCGGATGAACGACCATGAAGCCGCCGCCGCCGATGTTGCCCGCCGCCGGATAGGTGACGGCCATCGCGAAGGCCGTGGCGACCGCGGAGTCCACGGCGTTGCCGCCCTGCTTGAGCAGTTCCAGCCCCGCATCGGCGGCTGGCGGCGACACGCACACCACCAACCCGTTGCGGGCCTCGACGGCCTTCTCGGCCGCGAACAGTCCGGATGTGGGCAACAGCAAGGCGCCGAGCGCCAGCGCGTAGCGCAGCATGGGTGGAGTCCTTGGAATGGGAGTGTCGTCAGGGGCGGGACGTTGGCCAGTATCCGATAATGTGGAACCCCAGGACCAGGCCAAGTTGGCGTTTCGCGGGCTACTTTCCGAGGCCGAGGTTCGTCAGCAGTTCGCGGGTGCTAGGCACCCGGTTTAGCGAGTAGACGTGAATGCCTGGCGCGCCGGCGTCGAGCAATCGGCGGCAGAGGTCCGTGCAGACCTCGACGCCCAGCTGCCGGACGGCTTCATCGTCGTGCGCCAGCGACTCCAGGCGCTTCAGCAGTTCGGCCGAGAGCTTGGCTCCGCAGAGCGAGGTAAAGCGTTTGATCTGCTCGGCGCTCAGGAAGGGCAGCACGCCCGGCACGATCGGCACTTTCACGCCGCGCCGGTTCCGCAGGTAGTCCGCGCATTCGAGAAAATCATTGGCGTCGTAGAAGAGCTGCGAGATCAGAAAATCCGCGCCTGCTTCGACCTTGGCCGCCGCCCGGTCCCAGTCGAGTTGCTTGTCGCCGCACTCAATATGGCCTTCGGGGTAGAAGGCCCCGCCGATGGCGAAGTGTTTCCGCGCCTTGACGAAACCGATCAACTCGACCGCATGTCCGAAGCCGCCCGCCGTCGGTTTGAAGGTCGTTTCGCCGCGCGGCGGGTCGCCGCGCAGGGCCAGGATGTTCTCGATGCCGAGTTCCCGCGCCTGGTCGAGCACGTCGCCAAGTTGCTCGCGCGTCGAGCCGACGCAGGTCAAGTGCGACATGGCCTCGATGCCGAACTCGCGGCGAACGCGGGCCACCATGCGCAGGGTGCGGTCGCGCGTGCTGCCGCCGGCCCCGTAGGTCACGGAACAGAACGCCGGCTTCAGTCGCTGGAGTTCCGGAATGGTCTCGCGAAACAGCGCCGCTTCCGCTTCGTCGCTCTTCGGCGGAAAGAACTCGAACGAGACCGTCGGTTCCGGACGGGCGTACAACTCGGCAATGCGCAAGCGATGGCACCTCCTGCAATGCGACGCGAAACGCTCTCCGGGGATTGTCAAGGAATTCGCCGGTTTTGCCAAGAGTGGTTTTCCGGGCGGCGTCTATAATGTCGGCGCTTCAGGAATTTTGGGCGATTTCACGGGAGCCACTTCATGCGCTTCGTCACAGTCTGCTGTCTGGGCATCCTGTTCACCGCACAAGCCACGGGCGGCAAGATGGGCACCGTGGCCGGGACGGGCAAGGGCGGCTATGCGGGCGACGGCGGCCAGGCCAGCGCTGCCCTGCTGAATCAGCCCTTCCATTGCGAACTCGCCCCCGACGGCAGCCTGCTGATCGCCGAGGCGAACAATCACTGCATCCGCCGCGTGGACCTGAAGACCGGCACGATCACCACCGTGGCCGGCACGACGAAGAAGGGCTACTCCGGCGACGGCGGCAAGGCAACCGAGGCGACGATGAACGAACCCTACGCCGTGGTCGCCGATGCCAACGGCGACCTGTACATCGTTGATCGACTGAATGCCGTGGTGCGCAAGGTCGAGGCGAAGACCGGCCTGATGTCCACCTTCGCCGGCAATGGCAAGAAGGACTATGCCGGCGACGGCGGCAAGGCCAGCGAAGCGAGTCTGCGCGAGCCGAACGATTGCATCCTTGACGGCAAGGGCGGCTTGCTCATCGCCGACGTGGCCGACTGGCGCATCCGCCGCGTCGATCTGAAGACCGGCGTGATTACCACCTTCGCGGGCACCGGCAAGGTCAAGAAAGAGGGCAAGGGCGACGGCGGCCCGGCCGACCAGGCGGTGATCGTCGGCGCGCGCGCCGTGTGCGTGGATGGTGCGGGCAATACGTACATCTGCGAGCGCGAGGGCAACGCCATCCGCAAGGTCGATGCCAAGGGCGTGATCTCGACCATCGCCGGCACCGGCGCGGGCGGCTACACCGGCGACGGCGGCCCAGCCGTGAAGGCGACCTTCCGCGGGCCGAAAGCCATCCGCTGCGACCGGGCGGGCAACATCTACGTCGTGGACACGGAGAACCACGCGATTCGCAAGATCGACGTGAAGACCGGCGTCGTGACCACGGTAGCCGGCGGACACAAGGGCGGAGAAGGCGACGGCGGCGATGCGCTGAAAGCCGGCCTCGACCGACCGCACGGCTGCATCATCGACGCGAATGGAGTCATCTACATCGCCGACAGCAACAACCACCGGGTGCGCACGGTGAGTCCCTGACCGTTTAGCCCGCATTTCTCACCAGCCCCTATCTTTGATTCCTGGTTGGCTGCTTTGATTGTTTGAACCACCGAAGGCAGCGGGCTGAAGGAGTTGGCCGCCCCCGCGCACCTGCGGAGGTCGGCGGCGCC
>JAEUIF010001011.1 GCA_016795185.1 Planctomycetia bacterium
TCTCCCGCCAGGGGCGAGGGGAGAAGAAGTAGACACCTACCCCCCACCCGACGCCCGGTAAGGCGTCGCCTACCCGAAAGGACCGATCATGTTCACTGGCTGCACCGAATTCCGGCAGATGAATCGCCGTCAGTTGTTCCGCGTCGGCGGCGCGGGGCTGTTCGGCTTGACGATGGAGCACCTGTACCAGTCCCAGGCGCGCGCGGCTCAGGCCAGCGCGAAGCAGATGATCGTCATCTGGCTGGGCGGTGGTCCGCCCCACCAGGATACGTTCGACCTGAAGCCCGACGCTCCCGCCGAGGTGCGCGGGGAGTTCAAGCCGATCGCCACCAACGTACCCGGCATGGAGATATGCGAACTGATGCCGCGGCTGGCCCAGAACGCCGACAAGTTCACCATCCTGCGTTCCTGCCGCATCGGCAACGAAACCTGGGAACACTCCGGTGGCGCGTACTGGTTGACCGGCAATCCGCGCCGGCCGTCCACGCCCAAGTATCCGATGTACGGGAGCGTGCTGGCCAAGCTGAAGCCGGCGCAGGCGGCGCTGCCAAGTTTCGTCGCCCTGGGCACTATCCGCAATCATTCCGGCGACATCGACCAGAACTACCTCGGGCCGGCCTACGATCCGCTGACCTTCGATCCGGAAAAGCCGGGCGACCAGGTGCGCAACATGCTCGCGCCGGCCAGCCTGGACCTATCGGATTTCGGCAAGGATGAAGCCTTGTTGAAGTCGCTGGACCAGCAATTGCGTCAGGCGGATGCGAAAGATTCGACCCTGGCCGGGCTCGACCAGTTTCAGCAGAAGGCGTTCGACCTGCTGCGTTCGCCGAAGCTGCGCGAAGCGCTCGACCTATCGAAGGAAGATGCGAAGTCGGCGGCCCGCTACGGTAAGGTCAACCTCAACCAGGGCGGCACGGTCAAGATTCTCGCGGCCCGTCGGCTGATCGAAGCCGGGGTGCCGTTCGTCTACGTGCCCTTCGGCTACTGGGACTTGCACGGCAAGAACTTCCAGAGCTGCCGGCAGATGCTGCCGCCGCTCGACATGGCGGTGGCCTCGCTGCTCGAAGACCTGGAAGAGCGCGGGTTGCTCAAGACGACCATCGTGGCGCTGCTGGGCGAAATGGGCCGGACGCCGAAGATCAACAGCGGCGCGGGCCGCGACCACTGGGGCACCACGCAATCCGTGCTGGTGGCCGGCGGCGGCTTCAAGGGCGGCACGATCGTCGGCGGCACCGACAAGATCGCCGCCTACGCCGTGGATAAGCCCTACAAGGTCGAGAGTTTTGGCCGCACCATCTACCACCTGCTCGGCATCGACGCCAGCCAGGAACTCTACACGACGGCCAACCGGCCGCTGAAGATCATCCTGGAGGAAGCGCCGCTGATCCAGGAAGCGTTGGCCTGATCCATCGGGTTCAACGACTTCAAGAAATGAGCACGCCAGCGCGGGCTGCGGTTCGTCCGACCCCGCGCTGGCGTTTCGTTTTGTCCGCCGCCGATTCATTCAGTCCGCGAACTACCGGACCACCAGCAACCACGAACCGGCAACCGTTGCGAAACGTATGGCATCACAGGGCTGGAATGCGCGCTCGACGCCAAACCCGCTGTACGATTCAAACCCAGTGAAGTTGAGTGGTTGCTGCTTTTTTTCAAGTCGCCTGGTCGGGAATGCCAGCAAACAAATTCGATGCGGAATGCAGTCGTGTAGCGCAGGCTGCGGCATTTTGAGTTTGCTGCTTCAATCGATCTTGTTGATTGCTGGGATTTCAGTTCGGAAGTGGAAAGCAGTGCCTCCTGTAGGACTCGAACCTACAACCCGCTGATTAAGAGTCAGCTGCTCTGCCAGTTGAGCTAAGGAGGCGGACTCCTTCAATATCGGCATTCGGGCCGCCGGAGGCAAGAGGAGTTTTGCTCGAAGCAGCACTTTTGTCGGGCGCGCGGATGGCCTTCGCCGCATTGGGAAATATCCTTGACGGCACCGGCCGCGCGCCTCACAATTTAGGCACGCTGCCATGTCGTTTGCTTCTCCCGCGCCAGCCTCGTCCCGCTTGCGCTATTGTTCCCCAAGGAGACCGCGATGTCGCAGCGCCGATCTTCCAGGCTGCCTTCCCCGCCGCCCAACCCCGTATCCCTTGCGAGAGCCGCGACCATGAAGAAACCGGTCATCATGCTGGCATTGTTCTGGTGTTTTCTTGCCCTGGCACCAGGCCGCGCCAACGAACCGCACCTGGAGTTCATTCGCGCGCTCCGCGCCAAGAACTATACCGACCTGGCCCTCGAATACATGGACCGCATCGCCAAGGACCCGGCGGTCGCCCCGGACATCAAGGCCGCGTTCCCGCTCGAACGCGCCCGCGTGCGGCTGGACCAGGCGTCCAACTCCTTCAACATGGCGACGCGGGTCGGGTTGTTCTCCAAGGCGCGCAACGAATTCGAGCAGTTCGTCAAGGACCGGCCGAACGATCCGTACACGCCCGAAGCGAAGTTCGAGAGCGCCCGCGTGCTGGCGTTGCAGGCCCGCAGTCAGCTCTTCCGGGCGCAACGCTCCGAGGAACCCGGCTCCAAGACAGCCGAATATCAGAAGGCCCACGATCTGTTCCTGCAAGCCGGCCGCGAAATGAAGGCGGCCCTCGCCGGACTTGAGGCCCAGCTGGGCAAGCAGAACCCACCGCTGGTCACCGCCGCCCTGACCAACGCCAAGTACAGTTGCCAGATGGAAATGGCCATCGCCATGATGGACCGCGCCTCCACCTACGAGGACCTGACCAAGAACCGTGAAGACGCCGGCGCGCTGGTCAAGGATGCCATCGGCGAATTGAAAAAGGTGCACGCCCAGGACGCCAAGAACGCCGTTTGCTGGCAGGCGAAAGCCTGGGCCGGCAAGGGCTACCTGGACCTCGACACTCCCAACGAGGCCAAGAAGGAGTTTGACCCGATCCTGACCGAGCCGGACAGCAACACGCTCGAACCGGCCAAGCGGCTGGCGCGCTTCTTCCTGTTCATGGACCGCGCGGCCGGCGCTCGCAAGAATACCGCCGAGGCGACCAAGCTGGGCGACGAATGGTTCAAGGTTCACGGCGGCAGCCTGGACACGCACGAAGGCATCATCCTGCGCTACGAACTCGCGCAAATGTACGAGGCCAAGGGTCGCGCCGGTCTGCCCAAGGATCCCAAGGCCGCGCCGCCGCCGGAAGCCAAGGCCAACCTCGATAGCGCCTTGGCCCTGTACAACGCGCTGGACGACATCCCGTCCGAGTTCACCGAAGACGTTCGCAACCGCAAGCTGGGCGTGGTCTCGATCCTGGCCGGCAACATCGACGTCAGCAAGGGGCTGGACAACCTGAAGACCTTCAAGGACTGCTACAACACGCAGCAAGTCCTGGCCGGCCAGCTGGCTGGGGCCGAGGAGAAGGACCGCAAGAAGATCCTGGAAACCATCGTCGCGGTGCTGGAACGCGGCGCGGCCATGGCCGACGACAAGACCAACGGGGCCGAGGTCGCCGAGGTCCGGGCCAACCTGGCCTACTGCTACATGGCGACCGGCAGCCCGGAGAAGGCCGTCATCATCGGCGAGGACGTCTCGAAGCGCTTTGCCCACGTCAACAAGGCCGCGGCGGGCGCTGCCTACGCCCTGCAAGCCTACGGCGTGATGATTAACGAAGGCGCCCAGATGGGCCTGGACGCCAAGGTGCTCCAGGGCGACGAGGAGCGCATGATGGACCTCGTCCGCTACATGGAAAAGACCTTCCCCAACGACACCACGAACACCGACGGCGCCCGGCACCAGATCGGCACGCAGTTGCTCCGCCAGAAGAAGCCGCGCGAAGCCGCCGATTTCCTGAGTCGGGTCTCCGAGGGCTACAAGCCGGATGCCGCCCGCGCCGATGCC
>JAEUIF010001038.1 GCA_016795185.1 Planctomycetia bacterium
ATGCGTTTGGTTTCCGAGGGCGTGGGCAGGCGCGAAAGGATGCGCAGGTAGAGGGCCTCGACGATCTTTTCCGGCGTGCTCTCGGTCTTGAGGATGCGATTGACGACGGTGGTCGTATCGTTCATTTGCGCGGAGTTCATCAGCCGCAGCACCTGGGGAATGCCGTGCGCGTAGTCGGCCATGGCGCTGGCGTCGTCGTCGGCCTCGGTGTGGAAGAACTGGCGAAACTGCTCGCGCGGCCCGCCGCCCGCCTTGTTGACGCGCTTGGCGGCGGCATTCTTGCCGCCGGCCGGAGAATGGCTCAGCGCGACTTCCAGCGAGTCGAACAGCATATCGGCGGTCATCATGCGCACCGCCGCGTGGCTGTAGAGTTCGACATCCTGCTTATTTTCAGGCCGCGGCGCGCTGCTCCGCTGGTACGCCTGGCTGTTGCAAATGCAACGAATCAGGTACTTGAGGTCGAAGCCCGAGGAGGTGAACTCCTTGGTCAGCAGTTCGAGCAACTCCGGATGGCTCGGCTTGTTCGACGGCTGCAAGTCGTCGATGGGCGAAACCAGTCCGCGCCCGAAGAAGTGCGCCCACCAGCGGTTGACCGCGGCCTTCGCGAAGAACGGATTGTTCGGCGCGGTCGCCCAGGTCGCGAAGGTGGGCCGCAGCTGAGGCTTGCCTGCGACCGGCGGTTCCGCGCCGAGCAGGTACTTGGCCTTCACGGTCTTGCCGTTGGTGTCCGGGATGACGATTGAACCGGAGGGCGCCCCGGCGGGGGCTTTGGCCGCACCCTTGCCCTTGGCCTTGACCGGCCCATTCTCGGTGATCGACGGCTCCGTGCCGTTCTTGACCTGCATGTTGCGGGTGCCGTCGGAATCGACCTGATTGAAGAAGGCGGCCACGCCCCAGAAGTCCTTCTGCTTCAAGGTGGTGAAGGGGTGGTCGTGGCACTCGCAGCATTCCAGGCGGATGCCGAGGAAGAACTTCATCGCGGTGGCGGTGACCCGGTTCGGTTCCGGCTCGCGCTCGGGGCCGACGTGGGCCAGCCAGAAGATGGTGGCCGGGTTCTTGTCCCGGGCGCCTTCGGCGGTCAGCACGTCCTGGACCGTCTTGTTCCAGGGGGTGTTTTTGTTGAAGCGTTCGGACAACCATGTGCCGAAGGCCGGCGAGACCAGCAAGCGGTTGTCGCTGTCCTTCTTGATCATCTGGTGATACCAGATGGCCCCGAAGTGCTCACCATATTCGTTGTCGGCCAGCAGTTCATCGATCAGCTTGCGCCGCTTGTCCGGGTCCGTGTCCTTGAGAAAGGCGACGACGCGCTCAGCATCGGGGATGCGGCCGATGATGTCCAGGCTGGCCCGGCGGATAAACGCCGCGTCGTCCACCGTGGACGATGCGGGTAGCTTGGCTTCCTTCAGCTTCTTGTTAATGATCCGGTCAATGTCGGCAGCGGGCTTGAGCGGATCGCGGTCGCCGGGCGCGGCCTCGCTGGCCAGCGTCCAGAGGGCGAACAACGTCAGCAGGCTCAGGCAGAGCTTGGCCGTGGTACGCATGGTGCGGTAGTCCTTTGCAGGAATCGAACGCGAGCGGCGGCGGGCAAACGCGCCGCCCGCCCCAGGTTGCGCTTGCGGAAATTACTCGTTCGCGTCCTTCTTGGCCTTCTTCGCGCCGGCGATGATCTGGATCTTCTCGGCCGTGTCGGTGCCGGTCTTCAGCGTGACGAGCACTTGCGCGTTGGTTTGCAGGTCGCTGAACTTGGCGGCCACGCCGGCTGCCGGCGCATCCTTCTGGCCCTTGATGGGTGCCTCCACCTTTTCGATCTTGGTGTCCTTCGTCACCACGATTTTCTTGGTGTCGGCGGGGTCCGGAGCTTCGCCCTTCTTTTTCTTGACGGCCAGCTGGATCGTCAGCGTACCAATATCCTTGTTGTCCTTGTCCGGCGTTGCGTCCTTGACCAGTCCGCGCTGCGCGCCGGCGTCCTTCTTCTTCGCGGCTTGGTCGGCATCATCGGCCGCCTGGCCGACGCCAACCTGTCCCATCATCAGACCACAGACCAGCAAGCCACGCAACAACGTCAACATGGCAAAACTCCCTGGGGCGATACGGTTGAAACGTCTATGAACCCGCTGCCACTACCTTGACCGTCCAATCCCGCAACACCGGTCGGTAGCTACTCTGCTTCAAGCGCAACTCGGCGCGGCACTTCGCGGCACCGGCACGCACCGCCTTGACCTCGACGACGAAATCGGTCTCCTGACCGACGGGCAACTTGATGGGCGCGCGGGAAATCAACTGCTGACCTTCGCGTCGAAAGGGGCTGGTCCCGCGCGTGTCCAGCACTTCCAACTCATCGGGCAAGGTGATAACCAGTTGCAGCCGGACGAGGTCCGCCGCGCCGCGATTGGCCAGGCGGATGCGGAACTGCGTGGGTTGCCCGACCACCGCCGGCCGGTCGCGCAGGTCGAAATCAAAGGACAGGCCGGGCGGCGGGTCCGCCACCTTCGTGGGCAGGTCCAGTTCCTGCCGGATTTCCTTGCGTTTCAGCTCCGGTTCGCGTTCGAGCATTTCGATCAGCTGCTTGCGGCGCTTGGCGTCGCGCAGGATGACCTTTTCCAGCCGGCGCTCGGACTCGAAGTTCAGGACGCCCGCTTCCTCGATCTTGGCCAGCCGGTCGCCCACGCCGCGCTGGGCGACCTGGGTCTGCAAGCGGGCGTAGCGGTCGATGGCTTTTTCATCCTTGCCCAGGGCGGCCTGGTGCAGCTTTTCCACCAGCTTGTCGGCGACGGCGCTAAAACGCTCGGCCTCGGCAATGGGGTCGTCGTGCGCCGCCAGGCGTGAACCGTTCTCCAGCAGCAACGAGGCCAGTTCGCGATCCTCGGCGGGCAGACTAACCGCCGCGGCCTGGAAGGCAGCCTGCTGGGAAGCGTAAAGGCGCTGGCGCTCGGCCAGCGAGCCGGCTTCCGCGAGTTCGAGGTTCCAGTCCACCAGGCGTTCGATGAAGGGCGGCCCGGCGACGGCGCGCGGCGTGGACAGCAGCCAGGCAGCACTTCCCACCGCGAGGAGCAACAGGGCGGCCACCAGCCAGCGGACCACCAGCGCCGCGGGCCGGCGAACCGGAGCGGGCAACGAACCGGGCAGGCGGTCGAGAAACGCCAACCGGCTGGCATCCGCGGATGCGGGCGTGGGCAGGTCGCGCCAGTCCTGTTCGAGCCGCGCCAGCTGCTGGCTCAGCAACCGGCAAGCAGCGCAGCGCTCCAGGTGGTCCCGCAACGCTGCCGCAGGCGACCGAAGGTCGTCAGCGGTCAACAATGCTTCGCGGGCTCGTTGGCAATCCATCACGATTTCTCCAGAGCGCTCAGCCGTTTGAGGAGCTTGCCGCGGGCCTGGTGCATGTGCCAGCGCGCCGCTTCCTCCGTGCCGCCCAGGATGTCCGCGATCTCGCGAAACGACAGTTCTTCCTCGACGCGCAGGTGAAAGACCAGCCGGGCCGTCTCCGACAGTTCCTCCAGGGCGATGCGGAGCAAGCGGCCTTGCTCCCCGGTCTCCAGCGCTTGCCCCGGCGGGCGTTCGGGCGAGACCGCATCGTCGGGCAAGGGCTGCTGTCGGTTGCTTTGCCGTTTGCGCTGTAGGTCGAAGAAGGCGTTGCTCGCGATCCGCAGCAGCCAGGCTCGCAAATTGGTGCCGGCCTGGAAAGTCTCCAGGCGATTCAGCGCCCGCAGGAACGTTTCTTGGGTCAAGTCGTCCGTGTCGTGCGAGTTGCCGGTTAGTCGGTGCAGCAGGCGATAGACGCCCGTCCAGTGCTCATTGACCACGGCGGCGAAATCGACGCGCGACAGCGCGGAGGTTGGGTTTGCTCGGGGGGAATCGTTCCGGGCCAACGCTCGCTCCTCCACCGCCTCATCAACGGGGCGCGGGAAGATTCGTTAGGCAAAAAACCGATTAATCCGGCAATTATACCCAATGTGGTGGAACGATGCGGAAGTGCAGTGAATCGTGCGCATGCAATGTCAAATAGCCATCAGCTATCAGCCATCAGCTATCTTACTGGCGAGCGGCAGGTGTGAGCCCGCTGTTGAAATTGCCAGTCACCCGGCGCTTCCAACAGCGGGCTGACGGCCGCCGCTCGCCTGGAGAATCGTCGCGTGCTACCCAACCAACTCGCGAATCGGTTCACCGTGCTCGACCAGGAACATCGGGCGGCCCTGGCCGTCCTGGAACGTGGTCGCATGGCCGTCGATGCCGAGGTGTTTGAAGACCGTGGCGGTGACGTCCGCCGGGGTGAACGGCCGGTCGAGGACGTATTCGCCGCGCGCGCTGCTGCGGCCGATGGTTTGCCCCATCCTCAAGCCGCCGCCGCCGAACAGGACGCTGAAGGTCTGGCCCCAGTGGTCGCGGCCCGCGAAGGTGTTCATCTTGGGTGTGCGGCCGAATTCGCCCATCGCCACGATGAGGGTCTTCTCGTACAGACCGCGCTGGATCAGGTCGGCGACCAGCCCGCCCATGGCGCGGTCGAGATGCGGAATCAGCAGCTTCGCGCCCTCTTCCGTCTTGAGCTGTGGCGGAGTGCCGTGGTGGTCCCAGGGCACGCAGTTGACCGTCACGAAGGTCACGCCCGCTTCCACCAGGCGGCGGGCCAGCAAAGCGCTCTGGCCAAAGGTATGCCGACCGTAGCGGTCACGCAACGCGGCCGGTTCGCGGTTGATGTCGAAGGCGTCGGCCACCTGCTTGCTGGTCAGCAGGTCGAAGGCGCGCTGATAGTGCTCGCCGAGATCGGCGGCGCGCCGGTCGGCGTTACGTCGCACGCCGTCCACGACTTCCAGCATGTGGCGGCGGTCTTCGAGACGGTCGAAGTTCACATCGCCGGGCATGGCCAGGTTCTTGACGCGAAAGTCCGGGGCGTTCGGGTCGGATTCGACGACAAACGGGTTGGCTCCGCCGCCGAGGTAGGCCGAGTAGTGGAAGAAGTTATCGGTGCCGCCGCGCAGATGCGGAATCGCCGCATAGGGCGGCATGCCGGGCCGATTGGGGCCGCGCAGCCGGGCGACGGCCGCACCCATTGACGGCCGACGCTGCGTCTTGAAGTCCGGGGCGTTGAAGGCCGGGCCTTCAAAGCCCGTCAGCATCCAGTGGTTCGACTTGGTATGATCGCCCGAATCGTGCTTGATGGTGCGCACGACGGCCAGCTTGTCCATCAGCTTGGCCTGTTCAGGCATCAGTTCCGAGAACTGCACGCCGGGCAGGCGAGTCGGGATCGCGGCGAGCGGGCCGCGATACTCCGCCGGACTATCGGGCTTCGGGTCCCAGGTTTCCATGTGGCCTGGACCGCCCGACAGCCAGAAGAGAATGACGCTCGTATCGCGCGACGCCCGAGCCGCCGGCGCGGCGTTTGCCTGGAGCTTCAGGTAATCGCCCAGCGCCAGGCCGCCCACGCCGAGCGTGCCAGCCTGAAGGAAACTGCGGCGCGTCAAACGATGCGGACCGACGGCGGAACTGCGAACGGTGAACACGGTGGGACTCCTGCGGTGGCGGGTGATGGCGGCAGGTGTTGGGGGCGTTGCGACATTCTGGTAGGGAGGCAGCCGGCCTATTGGCTGCTCCAGAACGGCAAACCCCGAGGCACCCAGATCGTAACGCGGTCTTCCGCGAAGGACAACCGATTTCTCCCACGGGCGCGCGGGGAACTCGTACTGCGGTTTGTCGAAACTATGGTACGATAAGAACGGGGAACGACGGCGCTAGTGCAGTTGCAACAGACATCTTGCTCAATCGGAAATTTGGGTGCCATGCCCACGGCTTGGCGTGGGCATGGAAGTGTCGCAGGCTTCCCATGCCCACGCAAAGCCGTGGGCATGGCACCCAGAAAGACCATCGATAGAGCAACAACTCCCTTGCGATTGCACTGGCGTCATCCTGAATCCGCTGGTGAACCACGGACGACCATGAGCAATCCGATCATCTGCCCCCAGGGGCACCGCTGGGACCCCGGACAGGACGTGCCGACTTTTCCGGTCTCCTGTCCGACCTGCGGCGCCGTGGTGGCACTGCTCGACCAGACCTTGCCTTACTCAAACCGCGAAGCGGCGGAGGTCGCCGCGCCTGCACCAGCAGCGGCCGTGGAAAGCCCTGTCACGGCGAGCAAAGCGCACGGCCCCGCCCGACCGACCCAGGACGGCGAGCCGCTCGACCAAACGCTCGTGAAAGCGCCCACGGTCGAGACAGGCCAACATTCACCCGATTTGTCCACCATACCGGAAACCGACGGCGGCAGCGCCGCCACCGCCACCGCCACGATGGCCAGCTACGAGATCATCGACACCATCGGCCGCGGCGGCATGGGCGTGGTCTACAAGGCCAAGCAGGTGAAGCTGAACCGGATCGTCGCGCTGAAGATGATCCTGGCGGGGGCGCATGCCAGCGCCCAGGAAAAGGAACGCTTCCGGCTGGAAGCCGAGGCGGTGGCGCAGCTCCAGCACTCAAACATCGTGCAGATCTACGAGGTCGGCGAGCTGGAGGGCAAGCCGTACCTGTCGCTCGAATATATCGATGGCGGCAGCCTGGCGAACTTGATCCAGGGCGGCAAGCCGTTGGCGCCCCAGCGCGCGGCACAGCTCGTCGAGCAACTGGCTCAAGGCATCCACCGGGCGCACCAGCGCGGCATCATTCATCGCGACCTGAAGCCCGCCAATGTGTTGCTGACTTCCGAGGGCGTGCCGAAGATCGCCGACTTCGGCCTGGCGAAGCACATCAACGACATTAGCCGCACGGTCAGCGGCGCGGTCGTCGGCACGCCGAACTACATGGCTCCGGAACAAGCGCAAGGCCAGAACCAGCTGCTCGGGCCACACACCGACGTCTATGCCCTCGGCGCGATTCTCTATCACCTGCTGACGGGCCGCCCGCCTTTCGACGGCGAATCGGTGCTGACGGTGCTGAAGCAGGTGGAGACTTACGAAGCGGTGCCGCCGAGCCGGGTGGCCCCAAACGTACCGCGCGACCTCGAAACCATCACGCTGAAGTGCCTGGAGAAGCAACCGGACAAGCGCTACGCCACGGCGGAAGCGCTGGCCGAGGAACTGCGGCGTTTCCTCAACGGCGAGCCGATTCTGGCCCGGCCGGTGGGCCGACTGGAGCGGTGCGTCAAATGGTGCCGGCGGCGGCCGGAACGGGCGGCCCTGGTCGTGGTGAGCTTTATCAGCGTCGTGGCCACCGCGGCGGCGTTGATACTCTGGCGCGAAGAAATCATGGGGCGCCAGGCCGTGGCCACCGCGCCGACCGCGCCGCAGGAGCGCGTTTACACGCCCGCCGAAATGCGTGCCAGCGCCATCACCGTCCGCCGCGCTTTGTTCGGCCTCCTGGCCAAGCATCAGACGCCCGCCGGCTGGTTCCCCGCTAACATCGACCCGCGCGCCCCGGTCGAAATCGAAGTCCGCTCCCACGCGCGCACCTTAGCCGCCTTGTTACGCTCGCCGGACGTCGATAACGATGAACTGCGCCGTTACCTACCCGCGCTGGAGCTGCCCTTCACGCCGGGCCACGGCATCGAGGTCGACGGCGTCAAGCTCGGCTGGCGCTCCCACGGGGACGTCAACTATCCGCAGGCCGACTCGGCCCTCTGGCTGGTGACGGCGCTGGCCCTGGCGCTGGGCCGTCCGGGGCTGATCCCCGACGAGGACCGGCCGCGCTTTGAAGGACACTTGCTGGCCGCGCAGCAGGTGCTCCGTCACTACCGCCCGCCGAAGTTCACGGGCGGCTGGAACATGTTCGCGCGCCAGAAGGACATGCACCGGCACAGCGTCTTCACCACGGCGCTGGCGTTGCGCACCTTGTGCGAAGTCTACAAGGCCGACCTGGACTGGGAAGGCAGTCCGAAAGTCCGTGACGAATTGCTGAGGACCACGTCGCGCTGGCTGGCCGAACAGTACCGCGGCCAGAGCGAGCCGCCGGGCTGGAGCCCGACGAATGACGCGGTCGGCGGCGTGGACCAACCGCTGACGCTGTTCGTCTACTCGGCCCTGTTGCACGCCAATGTCGAGTTCGGCTGCCAGGTGGCCGACGAGATGCGCGACGACATCGAGGACGCGCTCGACCGCATCATGCACATCCATCTAATCGAGCACGATCACGCGACCGTGGAAACGACCTACATCTTCCTCGATCCCCAGGGGAAGGAACGACTGGTGGACGAAGTCACGCGTTTTTCGATCACGGCCTGGGCCATCGAGGCGTGCATCCACTGGTTCCAGGGGGTGGTGATCCACCGCGAGAAACCGGAGGACATCGCGCGCCTGCACCGCGTCCTGGGAAGAGTGCTGGTCGGCGGGAGCAAGGAACTGGCCACGGTGGGGGTGGAAGACCGCACTTTCGTGCCCGCCGAGCGGTTGTTCGGCATCAGCTGCGTACCGGCGAAGGAACTGGCCGAGAAACGCAAGACGAAGAAGCCCTGACCGGCGTTGCTCAGCCGCGCAGCGCGATGCGCCGATAGTCCAGCCCCGCCCGGTCAGCGCGACCCAGGCCAAGGGTGCCGGCCAGCAGAATGTGTTCGGGCTGACGACGGTCGAACGCTTCCTGCCGCGCGCCGCGGTTGGCCTGCAAGCCCGCTTCGCCCACGGGCAATAATCCTTGCTCGACGCGCTTGGCGTCCACAATCTCCCAGCCGATCAGGTCCAGGGCCACCGGGTCGGTGGCGAAGAACAGCGACTGGCGCGCCCAGATGCACCCGCTGGTGCTCGACGGCCCGCCTTGCCAGACGCCGACCAGGCCGTCGAGAATGTGCAGCACGCACTTCTGTTTGATTTCGGGCCGCGAGAGTACGGTCGGAATGAAGGTGTTGCACTGGTTGGGGCCGCTCGGCCCCGCGGTGCGGTAGGCGCGCGGCAGATGGCTGCGCGAGACGTTGTTGAACATTCCGTGCGACAAATTTTTCAGCGCCAAGGTCACGCCGGCTGAGCCGTGGTCCTTCAGCACCGGCAAATTGATGATCTTGTTTGCCATCCGGGTCGCCACCACCGAGAGATGCGAGCGCGTGCGCCGGTCGTCCCGTGCGTCGTCGAACGGATTGGCGTAGCCCATGTGGACAAAGGCATCGCGGTCGTAGCCGACGACATGCGGATCGAGGTCGCGGCGCGCGTCGTAGCCTTCGATGTCCAGCTGGCTGTCGGTGTAGCGCGCCGAGGCGGCATGCCAGCGGACGCCCTCCAGGGGTTGCTCCCGCAGCAGCGCTTCGTAGCCCGCCCCGCGAAACTGGTCGGCATAGCGCTCGCAAAGGATGATGTCGCGCGGCTTCACACCCGCGCACTTCAGTCCTTCGACCACCGACACGACCAGTTCGTGGCTGGAAATCGACGACGCTTGACCAGCGCGATAGCGGCGGCCGACGGGATTCACCTTGATGGCGACCACGTCGCCGGATTCAAAAAATCGCTGCCACGCGGACGGCCCATCGCCGCCGGTCAACTCGTCCATGCCGCGCTGCACCATGCCGCGCACGGCGTCGGCGGAGATGGACCAGTCCGTCGCCACCGCGCTGGCGTCATGCACCTCGACCACACGGCCCGGAAAGGGGCCGGGCATGGCGTCCGCCATCAGCACGGGCGGCTGGGTCGGTCGCGGCCAGGCGGGCCAGTGACGCGCGACGCCCACGGCCGCTGCGGCTCCGGTCGCCAGGCCGACGCCCGCGCCCAGCACGAAACCGCGCCGGGTGATGCCACAGATGCCGGTTCGATAGGGGCAGGTCACGGTGTCACCTCGGGAAGTTGAAGGCGGCGCACAGCGGGCGAGGGTGAGCCCATTCTACCAGCAGCGTTTTCGTGGAGGGAGTTGCCGACGGCGAATTTCACTTGGGCAGCTTCCGCCGGCACACCGCATTGTCCGCGCCGGCGGACAGCACGTACTCACCGTCCGGCGACACGGCCAGGGCCAGGACTGGGGCCTTGTGGTCGGTGAAGAAATCGACGATCTGGCGGGTTTGCACATCCCAGACGCAGACCTTGCGGTCATCCGCGCCGGAGACAATACGCCGGCCGTCCGGCGCGAAGGCCAGGGCATGTAGCGCGCCTTTGGTATCACCGACGAAGCGCTGCGTGCCCTGGGCTGGCCATTCGGTGTGGTGCCATAAGTTGAGCTGACCGTACTGATCGCCGCTTAGCACTTGCTGCCCATCGCCCAGCGAAGTCGCCAGCGCGGTCACGAAGCCGTTTTCGTGAGCGGGGTAGCGTTTCTGTTCCTTACCGGACTTTACATCCCAGACGCACAGAAACGGGTCACGACCGCCGCTGACGGCCAGGCTGCCGTCCGCCGCGAAGCCGAGCACGCGCACCGCGCCCTTGTGCCCGCGCGGCCAGGCGGCGGCTTTCTTCAGCACATCGCCGGTGCGTTCCCAGCAGGCGACGGTGCCGTCGTTGCCGCCGTGCAGCACGCGGTCGCCCTGTTGCGAAAAGGCCAGTGCCGTGACGGCCTGCTCGGCGGTTTCGGCAATGAAAGGCTCCGCGCCGGTCTGCACGTTCCACAGGCCGATCACCGTCGGCACCGGGTTCCGCGATTGATCGCTGCTGCCGAACAGGACAAAGTCGCCCTGCGGCGAGACCGCGATGGCGGTCACGGGGCCGCGCGCTTCGAGCCGCCGCGACGAAGCCGTCGGACGATTCAGGTCGTAAAGGTGAATCACCTGGCTCTTGTCGGAAGCACACACCAACCAGCGGCCATCGGTGGAGAAAGCGGCGCGTGTCACCGGAAAGGTCTGGGGGATGCGCAGGATGGTGCCCGTCTCGACGGTGGGCGGGGGCTCAACCGGCTGCTTGACGGGGACATCGGGCGGCTTGTCCTTGACTGCCGTCGGCGGACTGGGCTGGGTCACTTTCGGCAAAGTGGCCGGAATCGACTCGGTTTGTGGAGCCGTCACGGCCGCCACCTGGGTCGCCGGCGCCGGCGAGAAGTGATAGGCCGCGAAAGCCACGATGCCGACCACGACCAGCGCGCCCGCCACGATCAGTCCGACAGGGCGACGCGGCGGCGGCGGCACCGCGGTGAGGCTCGCGGGCCCCGCCGGCTGCGGATCGGTGCGCGACGCGAACGCAGGCAGCGACACCGGCGGCACGGAATCGAGCGACACCGGCGCGGTGCGCGGTTCGCTCGTCATCCCGGGCCGGTCGGGCAAGGTCGGCGCGACGTCGTTGACCGAATCGCTCAGTTCCGACAGACCCCGCCGCGCCACGGTGAGTCCGCCGCCGTCGCCGTCGGTGGTGTCCCCGCCGCGTGGTTCCGCTTCCAGCGTGGGCCGCACCAGGCCGTGATGGGTCTTGGTCGCCCGTACCTTGCGCGTGCCTTCGCGCGGCAACGTCAGCTTGGCCAGGTCATCCACCAGGTCGGCCGGCGACTGGTAGCGATCCTCGGGCCGCTTGGCCATCAGCTGGCGGATGATCTGTTCGACCGGAGGCGGCACGTCCGTGCGATAGTCGCTGAGCGGTCGCGGTTCAGCGCCACGATGCTTGTCGAGCTTTTGCAGCAAGTTGCCGCCAGGGAACGGCACCTGGCCCGCGAGCAAATGGTAGAAGGTGCAGCCCAGGCTGTAGAGATCGGCGCGGATATCGACCTGGTGGGCATCCGCCGCCTGTTCGGGGGCCATGTAGTCCGGCGTGCCCATCATGATGCCGTCCTGCGTCAACGGCACACCGTCCGCATCGTCGAGGCGATTGGCGTCGAGCCGCGCCAGGCCCATGTCGAGAATCTTGACGATTTCCAGCGTCGGCCCACCGTCCTTGGCCGCGGGCTGGCGCGTGACGATCAGATTCGACGGTTTGATGTCGCGATGCACCAGCTTGCGTTCGTGCGCGTGCTGCAAACCCTCGGCGGCCTGCGTGATGTAGTCGCATGCCTGGCCGACGCGCAGCGGCCCTTCCTTCTTCAGGAGCCGGGCCAGGTCCACCCCCTGGACATACTCCATCGCCATGAAGTGGACGCCGTTGCTCTCATCCGCGTCGAACACGCCGACGATGTTCGGATGGTGCAATTGCGCCGTGGCTTTCGCCTCCTGGTAGAAGCGCTGCACGGCTTCGGTGCTGGTCAGGCATTCCTTGCGGATGAGCTTGATGGCGGCGGTGCGGTCCAGGCGGCGATGCCGCCCCTTGAAGACCATGCCCATGCCGCCCTGACCGAGCACCTCCTGGAGCAGGTACTGGCCGAGAATCAGGTTCCTGGCATCGCCTTTGAGGAGTTGCTCCGCTTGCCAGGCGGTCAGCCAGCCGAGTTCGACCAGCTGTTCCGAGAGGGCCTGCGGCTCGGCGGGCCATTCACGGCCGGCCTTTTCGCCGACGGAGGCGAGTTGACGGGCGTCGAGCAGCTGCAAGCTGCGCAGCGAATCCAGCAAACTGGTAAGCCCTTCCGAGTGCATGGCGCGTCGTCCTGAAGGCGTAAGAGTCGGTGCGAAATGGGGTCGGGGGG
>JAEUIF010000435.1 GCA_016795185.1 Planctomycetia bacterium
ACTCCGGCCCCAGATCGCAGGGTTCTCGCCCCGCGTCCTGGGGCTGGAGTGTTTCTGCCCATTCCCGGCAGCTCTTCAGTCCGGCGTCAGAGCACCAGCCAGACCCCACCCCCGATCACCAGGCACACGACGAGCAGAATGAACACCAGGGGAATCAGCGGATGGACATTGTTCATCAGGCGAAACAGATTGCAGAGCAGCCCGACGGCAACCTGCGGAGGCGTGGTCGGGCTCTTGGAATACTCCATCGCCGCCTTCACGGTGTAGAACACGGCGGTGGTCATGCCGAGGACCGCACGTTTTGCCAGCCGCGCATTGGCCGGGCAGATCAGGTAGTTGCACTTCAGGAGAATGCGCTGTTTTTCCGAGGGCTGGTATTCGCCGACCACCCAGTGCAGCTCGCGATGAAAATCGAGCAGGCCGACGTCATAGGTGGCGAACGCCTTTTCGACCTGGCTGTGCCCGAAGACCACCGTGTAGCCCGCATCGGACTGGATGTAGATCAAGGCGCGCACCACCGCCCCGTAGGGCAGAAAGCGCAGATTGCCGTCATAATGTTTGCTGAACAGGCCGTGATCGCCGCCGAGGTCGCGATTGTAGTGGGAGATGTAGAGCTCGTCCGTGTGCTTCATCGGCGTGATCGTGCTGTCGGTGTCGAACTGCTGGGCAATGGCGTTCAAGATCAAGGGATGCTCGCGCAGGCGGTCGATTCGTCCGATAATTTCCTCGGGTAGCTTGCGAACATAAACGTGCTTGGACGGACGTCGCTTCAGGTCTTCGGCGTAGTAGCCCTCGACCCAGTGCGCCAGGTCGTCCATCGTCGCCCGTTCCGCCGGTTCGTCGAAGCGGCCGGTCCAGGCACGAAACCGTGGCACTGCCTTTCGTCGTGGCAGTGGCGGGGTCTGGGTCAGGCTCACGGGTGAATCACTGCTCATGGGATAACGTCCCCTGAAGGTCATGGTGCGAGGCCGGCGCGACGCTCGGTCCCGCGTAACAGCACCACAGCACATAGGCATGGGCGGCCACCGCCGCTCCCACCACAGCGCCCGTCGCCGCCTGGCCGTGCCAGGGACTCCAGGCAGTCATGCCCGCGCCCAGCACAGCACCCAGCGCACCGACGCCGCGAACGGCACCCCACGGCACGTTGGGACCGAGCGCGTCGGGCGGGCCGCCGTCGGCTCTTTGCGTGTTGCGGCGCTGCGGCGTGACATACAGTTCCATCAGCAGCAGGCCAACATTCAGGAACACGTGCCCCAGGGCCAGCGGCCACCATTGCTGGCGAAACTCGGCGTTCAGCAGGGTGCCGGCGAATGCCAGCATGTTGCCCACCAGCATCGGATGGGCAATCCAGCAGTACGGGAAAGCGGTGATGCGCAGTCGTGGCAGATCGGCCAGCTCGTGGCCGTAGTAGGTGCGATCCGCTCCCAGCGCCTTCGCAGCGCTGGCATTCAGGAGAAAGCCCAGCGCGACCAGTGCCAGGGAGAGAACCTGGGGCGTGACAGTCAAATACACGCAGCCAAGGGCGATAAGACTCATTCCCTTCCAGAACATGGCCTGGCGCTTGAACGCGGCCAGCGGTACCGCGCCAAAGTAGTAGGCCAACCAGTAGAGGTAGTAGTGCCAGAAGCTCAGGGCGTAGACGGGCAGGGACCAGACGTCGCCGAAGCCAGCCAGGGCCAGCACGAGGGCGACAAAAATCCCACTGGAGAGCAGCGCGACGTTGCGGTGGACGCACGCGCCGAGTTCAGACGCCCCGGGAGCCATGCTTGCCGCGCCTCGAAACGATTGCACGCCATTCACTCCACGGCAAATTAATCTATGCGCGGTCGCACCGAACCCTAGCCCTGTCCGGAAACCTTCTCGGCATCTTAATCGAGTACACGCGCGGTTCGCCTCCAGCGTTGCCAGCGGTCCCTCGCGATGATAGCTTGATGGCGCGAAGACGAGACGCACGCTTTCTTTCAACGCTTAGCCCAGGGGAGCAGACCTGTGTCAGATGTTGTTGCCGGCGATGCGCAGTCGTTGCCGCAGGCGTATGCCGCCTGGCGCTTACGGACGCTGGCGGGTTCGCTGCTCGCCAGTGCCGTGGGGCTTTACGTGCAGGGGCCAACGGGAGAGTTTCGGGCTGATTTCGAGGGCGAATGGCCGTCGATCTGGCTGTTGCTGGGACTGGCAGCCATTCTGATTGGCGCTGTCGGGCCGCCGCTGGCTGGGTCGGGGCTGGCATTGGCCGCCATCTGGAAATGGCGACGGCTGCGGACTTCGAGTCGTTTGACGCGAGCCGCCTGGGTCATGTGGGTGCTGGGGCCGATGCCGTTGTTGCTCGTGCCGATCTCGCATTTGATGGGCCTGAACCTGACCGATTCGCTGCGCACCTCGGCCCACCAGGTCCGCCACCTGATTACCGTGACCGCGCCGGCTTTCCTCGCCCTGCTGCCAGGCACCCTGCGCGCCGCCCTGATCGTCGAACGCTTTCTGCCCGAGTCACGCGCCCCCGGTCAAATCGCCTTGCTGGCAGCGCCGGCTTGTGCCGTGGCCTACCTCATTCCCCTCGGCGTGGTGGCCCAGCTGGCGTATCAACCGTGGCTCTACCTGGGCTTGCTGCTCCTGGCCAGTTCGCCAGTGGTGCCGTTACTGGCGGTACACTGGCTGTTGCAGCGCAATGCTCCAGGGCAGAGCGCGCAACTCGTGCGTGTCATCGTCGTGGTGCAGGTGGCGGTCAGCGCGCTGGGCTTGGTACTGGTGGCACGATGGATCGGCGACCATCCGCTGCTGCAAGAGTTACTGGGGCACGTCAAGCCGATCTGGGTCGTGGGCCTGGCAGCCAAGATGCTCGCCAGCCAGTGGTTGACGACGGTGGTGGTCACCGATCTGGTGGTCTCGCTGCTGCACCAGGGCCGGGAAGCGGCGCGGTCGCTGACCGATACCGCCGAGGGCGATACGCTGGCTCACAAGCTCGATGCCTTGGGCACAGCGCTGCGGCCGGCGCGGGATGCGCCGGCATAAGGTCGAGGTGACCGAGACTTCGCCCGCTCAAAAGAGTTCGCGGATCGGGTGGCCTTCATCGACGATCCGAATGGGCCGCTGCTGCCGATCCAGGACGGTTTGCGTCGGATCAAGTCCCAGCGATTGATAGATGGTGGCCAGCAGGTCGCCGGGGCTGAAGCCCCGGCCGCGCGGCTCGCCGCCGTTGCTGGTGGTCTCGCCGACCACGCGCCCGCCCTTGATCCCGCCGCCGCTGAGCAAGGCATGCCAGGCCCGCGCCCAGTGGCCCCGGCCTGCCTGCTGGTCGATCACCGGGCTGCGGCCGAACTCGCCGAACGCCGCCACGAGCACGTCATCTCCCAGGCCCCGCTCGTTCAAATCGTCGATCAGGGAACCCAGGGCCCGGTCATAGATTGGCAAGCGCCGTTTCAGGTTGGCCTCGATCGTGTAGTGATCGTCCCACCAATCGACTTCCGCCTCAAAGTGATTGATGGTGACGAAGGTCACGCCCGCCTCGACCAACCGGCGCGCCAGCAGGGCCGCTTGCCCCCAGGCGTTGCGCCCGTAGCGCTCCTGGAGCGGTTCCGGCTCGCGCTGCAAATCGAACGCGGCCTGCACGCGCGGGCTGGTCACCAGCTCGAAGGCCCGCTGGTATTGACCGTCCATTTTCTGCATTGCCCCGGTCGCTTCGAGCGCGCGAGCGCCGGCGTCGATGCGTCGCTGCAATTCGCGCCGCGCCGCCGTCCGCTGCACGGTCAGGTCCGGGCGCAGTTCCAGTTGCGGCCGGTTGTGGGCATAACGCTCCGAGAGGCCCGCTCCGCCCGCGCTGAGCGGATCGTAGGCGGCACCGAGAAAGCCGGCATGTTGATAGAAGCCGCGGCGCGAACTCCAGGCTTCCGGGATGCAAACATAGGGCGGCATGCTCGGATGGTTCGGCCCGCGCAGCCGGGAGACCACGGACCCTTGCGACGGGTACGGCTGGCCGCGCCCCATGACGCGAAACTCGTGGTAGCCCGTCTGGACCCAGTGGGCGGCGTCGAAGTGATCGAAATTGGTGTGCGTCAACCCTCGGACGATGGCAATCTTGTCCGCCAGCGGCGCTTGCCGGGTGAATAGCTCGCTGAACTGCATGCCGGGCACCGACGAACGGCCCGGCCGGAACGGGCCGCGCACCTCCTCCGGGGCGTCGGGCTTCATGTCATAGGTGTCGATGTGCGAGGGACCGCCGCCCATCCAGTACAGGATGACCGCGCGCGGCGCGCGGCTCGACGCTGGCTGGCTCGCGCGGGCGCGCAAGAACTGGGGCAACGACAGCCCCGCCAGTCCCAGCGAACCGATGGACAGAAAACCGCGCCGGCTGATGCCGTCACACAGGCGGAAGGAATGACCCTGGATGGTGAGCATGGTTGAAACCTTTCGTGCGGCAGGCCGGTGGGTGACGAGCTTCTGGCATCTTAAACCGCCGGATAGTCTGGAGATAGCGGAATTCGATCGGACTGGACCATTGGCCGCAGCCTGGCGGAGGTGGTGCGCTGCTATTTCGCACGTCGGCGACGCAACAAGTCCTTCGCCCAAACCGCGTCGTCGTCCGACAGCGGCGGTTTAGGCTCCCGCCGATAGTTGACCGAAAGATCGTAAGCGCCGCGGTCATACACCGTGCGAAAAACCGCGCCCAGGTCGAGCGGCACTTCCGGCTCCTTGCCGCGCAGTGGGATGGCAATCACCGGCAACGGCTGACGGACATTCACTGGCCAGCACCGCGTCCGCGTGCGTTGATCGCCGCGCGAGGCCA
The DNA here is from genome assembly GCA_016795185.1 of Planctomycetia bacterium. Taxonomy (GTDB): domain Bacteria; phylum Planctomycetota; class Planctomycetia; order Gemmatales; family Gemmataceae; genus JAGVLI01. Next base: position 4,778 of record JAEUIF010000435.1, read on the forward strand.
GGATGCGGTAGTCGCTCACTGGCAGCGGCGATTGCGTGACCGATGGCGTGCCGTCCCGCAACAAGTCGATCTCGACCCAGTGGACATCCGTGTTCATGATTTCGCGGCGCTTTTGCATGAAGCTCTTCCGCCCGCGCGAACCACGAATCTTATTAGTCGGACTCAGGACCTCAATCAGCGTGACCAAATCCTCAGACTCGACGTGGATAATTTTCAAGAATGCTTCCTCGATCTCCTCGTCCATCAGCGTTGCCACAATTTGGGGTTCGGTAACGGCAGGCGAGGATGCGGGACTCGAGGATTTCGCGACTCTACGGCCCGGATTCCGCTCGACACGCACGTCAGGCACCAGGGCCTGGCGACCGGGATCCTCGTCGTCCGAAATGTAGATGCGCAACTCCACGCGAGCCACGTAGCGAGGCCGCAGGTCAGGTTGCAGAGTAGCTCGAATCTCGCTGATCAATTCATGATGGACGTCCGGCCAAATCGATGGCGATTCCAAGTACGGGTCCATTCCCGGAAACGGCGACGGCATGATTTCTCCCTCCTGGGTAGACTCAGTTTGCCAGATTCGAGAGGTTCATGCCAGTCAAAGCATTCGGACGGTGCTTGCCCCTGCGATTGCCATCGGCGCGCCGTATGATGCAGGAAGGCGGATTAGTCCGAACCCCTGGTGCGCCGTCGCTGTCCGTATGGCGTCAGGGGCTGACTGGGTGCGGCTGGGTGCGAATGGTGGAGGCAGTCATGAGCTTGAAAGAGAAGGTGCGTGAGCGCTTCGAGGAAGCGCGCCGCGCCGGCAACCGCGAGGAGAAGAACCTGCTGTCGGTCATTTTGGGCGACGTGGCTACCGCCGAGGCACGCGCCGGCAAGGACGTCGCCGATGCCGACGTCGAAAAGCTGCTCCGTAAGCTGGTGGAGAGCAACACCGAGACCGTGAATCAGCTCAAGGCCCATCAGCGAGGGGACGACCCGCAAGTCGCCGTGCTGGAGCGCGAATCGGCGCTCCTGAAGGAGTTGCTGCCGCAAACGCTCGACGCCGCGGCCATCGCCGCCGCTCTGGAAGCAGTGCGCGCCGAGATTGTCGCGGCCAAGAACGATGGCCAAGCGACCGGCCTGGCCATGAAGCACATGAAGGGACTCGCGCTGAACGCGCAGGGGCAGGACGTTTCCGCCGTGGTCCGGTCGTTCCGCACGCCGCAGTGAATGGTCGATTAATCCGTAGGTCAGGCTGGAAAGCCAGTAATTTGAAGGTTATTGAGATAAGCGAAAGTTTATTCGTTCAGAAAACGCTTGTCAATCAAGGGCGGAGTGCATCCATGAAAACCTTAATGAGACTGCGAATGTGTTCCGCGCGCCGATTTCCGAACGCAACCTATTGTGACGGTAGTCTCTGACTTCTCTACCTCGACTGCATGTGCGGAGAAGTTTTCCCGACAGCAAGTGTTGGGCGTCCTGCCGCTGGGGCCGTGGAGCGGCGCGCGGTGCCCAGCGTGTCGCCCAAGATGCGGCGGCCTGTATCGGTGACGCGCCAACGCCTGGGGTGCGGCA
>JAEUIF010000436.1 GCA_016795185.1 Planctomycetia bacterium
GCGCTCCGCGCCGGTGTTGCCGTCGATGAATTGCAACTCGACGCGCTGCGCGCCCTTCGCCTTCGCCCAGGCCAGCAGGTCGTCGAGCAGCCGGCCGCCCGTGCCCTGCCGGCGCAGGCTGTCGTCGAGGTAGGCCCAGTGGATGTAGGCAGCCGAGCGCGGCACCTGCGGCGTGTTCAGATAAATCAGGCCGAACCCGACGGGACGGCCTTCCACCTCGACGATTCGCCAGCAAAAGTTTGGATTGCTCATGCTGGCGGACCATTGCGCGGTAAACTGTTCGAGGGTGAACGGCTGAATCGCCGCATGCGGACAGCCCGCGCGCTCCAGGTCGTTGAGCCGATCGCGCATGGCGACGATGGCTGACAAGTCCTGGACGGTCGCGGGGCGAATGAGCGGTTCAACACGGTCGGCGGTCATGGATGGCCTCGGTTTGGTTTTGCGGATTTTGTTCGTGGTTCCGCCTTCAGGCGGCGAGCAACTCGACCGCCTGAAGGCGGAACCACGAACAGATGGTCTATGCCGTGCGGCAAAGCCGCGAGTGGCGGCAAGCGGCGCGCTGCCCCTTGACACCTTTTTGCCCATGCGAGTACACTGCAAAATGGTGAATTAGGAGCGTGATCTGCCGTTTTCACATAATAGAATAGACAAGATCGACCAGGCCAGGTCGAGCGGCCCCGGCGTGCTACCTCCAGGGAGAACCCTGTCGTGAAGGCGATTATCAGCGACATCCATAGCAACCTGGAGGCCTTGCAGGCCGTTCTTGAAGACATCAAGAAACAGCCGGTCGATGAAATCTATTGCCTGGGCGACATCGTTGGTTACGGTCCAAACCCGCGGGAATGCGTCGATCTGGTGATGGCCTGCAAGATGGTGCTGCTCGGCAACCACGACCAGGGCGCGATGTTCGACCCCGAAGGTTTCAATCCGCCCGCCGAGAAGGCCATCTTCTGGACCCGCTCGCAGCTCGAATCCCCCAGCGACAGCCGGCAACAGAAAGAAAAGCGCTGGGAGTTCCTGGCCGAACGGCCGCGCTCGCACAAGGAGAACGGCTTCCTGTTCGTCCACGGTTCGGCCCGCAATCCGCTCAACGAGTACGTTTTCCCCGAGGACATCTACAACCAGCGCAAGATGGAACGCATTTTCGCGCTGGTCGAGCGCTCCTGCTTCCAGGGCCATACGCACGTTCCGGGCATCTTCACCGAGAGTCTGCAATTCCATAGCCCGGACGAGATCGATTACACGTTCAAGCTCGATGGCCGCAAGACGCTGTGCAACGTCGGCTCCGTCGGCCAGCCGCGTGACGGCGACTGGCGCGCCTGCTACGTGCTGCTCGACAACGAGACCATCCGCTTCCGCCGCGTGGAATACGACATCGACACCACGGTGAAGAAGATCTACGCGGTGCCCGACCTGGAGAATTTCCTCGGCGACCGTCTGCGCGACGGCCGCTGAGCGCCGCTTCATCAAATCCCTACCCTCTTCCCGTCGAATAACTCCAAGGTGCCATGCCCACGGCTTTGCGTGGGCATGGGACGGTTGCATAGTCCACATGCCCACGGAGGGCGGTGACCGCAACCTAGTGCAAAGTCCAGGGAGTGATTGCCTGACCGCCGGCAGTACGTCGGGCTTTCCAGCCCGACAGGCAGCGCCGGTGATCCGCGGTGTCGTCGAGCGGGCGCAGCCAGCCCCTGGCGCGACCGGTCGGGCTAGAAAGCCCGACGTACTTCAGGCAACCACTCTCTGGACAAGGCACTAGAGGGGAAAGGAGATGGTGCTGTTCCTAAATTGGAGGTAACCAATCCCAACGGGAGCAGCACCCTGCCGTCCTTTCTACAACGTTATGGTTCGCGCATCCACGGCGTCCTGCCTGGCTGGGCTCGCCTCCGCTTCCGCGGCACCTTGCGGGCCCTGGCCTTCCAGCGCGGCATGTCCGGTTTCTTGTTCGCCCTGGGCGTCGCCTTCAAGGACTTTCAGACCTACGTCGACGGCACGACGCGGCAACCGCGCCAGGCGACCTCTGACCTGGCTCAGGCCGCCGGCCGACCGCTCGAACCCTTTCCCCACAGCGACAAGGAGGCCCATGCGCGGGCCGTCGCCCAGCGCGACGGCATCACCACTGGACTCATCGGCATCTTCAGCGCGACCGAATCCTGTGTCAGCTTTGAAGTCCGTCCCAACGGCGCCACCAAGAAACTCGACCTCCGGCGGCTTTCGCAACCGCGATCTGCGTCCGCTGCTGTGCGGCACCCAGCGGGTGGCAGCGGCGGCGTCAAGGGGCGGCGGTGACGCGCCAGTTGCGCCTGCTGCGGGCGCACGGTTTGATTCGCCAGGTGGCGCGCACGCATCGGTATGTCCTGACCGACCACGGGTGTACGGCCATCACGGCCATTCTCGCGGCCCGCCAAGCCGCTACGGCGCAGCTCGCGGAGGCCGCCTGAGAAATCCGCCCGCGCCGGAAAGATTTCCGACGTTAGCATTGCAATGCCGTGGGCAGGGCACCCAGTTCCTTCCCATTGCACAACAGGTCGCTTGAGCCCACATTAGCCGCTCGCGGCGGCGCACGTTCCAAAGCGCTCTTGTGTCGATTCTCCGATCTTTCTACAATCCCCGGTATTACAAAGTTAGCCAAGGAGGATCGGGCCATGCTTCCGTCCGTGCGACCGACCCAGGTGGGGTTCCTGCTCGCGGCGCTGGCGTCGATGTTCGCGCTGGGTTGCGGCGAGCATGCGCCGGACCCCTGGGAAGGCGCGGTCGGCAAGAAGATCATGGTGTCCTTCCCGCCGCTGCACTCTTTCGTCAGCAACGTGGCTGGCGAGCATGCCACCGTGAAGGTGCTGCTCGACAATACGGGCGTCCACGACTATCAAGCCTCGCCGCGCGACGCCGGCAAGTTGCACAAGGCCGACATCTTCTTCTACAACGGCCTCGAACTCGACGACACCTTCGCCGTCGCTCTGCTGCGGAACTCCGCCAATCCTGGCCTCAAGGAACGGACCTACGCGGTCGGCAAAGCCATTCCGCAGGATCGGTTGTTGAAGATGGCCGAGCACGAGCACGTTCACGACGCCAAGGACGGTGGGGCCTGCGCCGGCTGTGGCCACAAGCACGGCGAGTTCGATCCGCACATCTGGCTGGGCGTGCCTGAAGCGATCCTGATGGTCGAGTATATCCGCGACCGGCTCAAGGAAAACGATCCTAGCCACGCCGCCGACTACGACACCAATGCGGCCAGGTACATCGAAAAGCTGCGCAAGCTGCACGCGGACGGCCTGGCGAAGTTTACCAGCAAGCAGAACAAGAAATTCGTGCCGTCGCACGAGTCGCTGTCGTATTTCGCGCGCTGCTTCCATGTGGAAGCGATGAAGCCGTTGCAGCGGTTGCCCGGTGAAGACCCCTCGTCGGCGCGGATGCAGGACATCGTCAAGCGCTGCCAGCAGGAGAATGTCCGGGTGATCGCGGTCGAGCCAGGGCAGATAGTGAACAACACCGGTAAGGTGCTGCTCAACGAACTGAAGGTCAAGGGCGTGGCCGACCCGCAGATCGTCGAGATCGACGTGCTGGAAAGCGCCTCGGCCAACGAACTGAAACCCGATTTCTACGAGCGCAAGCTGGCCGAGAACATCGACAAGCTGGCGCAGGCCCTGCGATGACCAACGCGCTGCTTCACTTTCGGGACGTGGCCGTCAACCTGGGAGGCAAGGAAATCCTCCGGGGCGTGACCTCGTCGCTGCTGCGCGGCAAGATCACGGCCCTCATCGGCCTGAATGGTTCGGGTAAGACCACGCTGCTGCGGGCGATCATCAAGGAAGTGCCCTACGACGGGCAGATCGAGTTCCGCTGCGGGCACGACCACAGCCGGCCGACGCCGCAGCACATCGGCTACGTGCCGCAGCGCTTGCAAATCGAGGCGCGGCTGCCCTTGACGGTGCGCGACCTCATGGCCCTGGCCTTGCAGCGGAAGCCGCTGTTCCTGGGCATCAGCCGGCGCGTCAATCGCATGCTGGAAGGTTTGTTGCAGCAGGTCTGGCTGCCGGCGGACCTGCTCGACCGGCTGGTTGAAAAGCTGTCCGGCGGCGAGTTACAACGCGTGCTGCTGGCCCTGGCCTTGCAGCCGCGCCCGGAATTGCTGTTGCTGGACGAACCGGCGTCAGGCATCGACTTCCAGCACGAGCAGGGCTACTACGACCTGCTGGCCCGGTTGAACCGGGAAACGGGCGTGACGATTCTACTCGTCTCGCACGAGCTATCCGTGGTCAGCAAGCACGCGCACTGGGTGCTGTGTCTGAAGGACGGCAAGATTCGCTGTGAAGGCCCGCCGGAAGAAACCGCGACGCGCGAGGTCGTGGACGAAATTTTCGGTGCCGCGAAGGGCGTTTACACGCACCACCACCATCATCACCCCACGCCGCAAGCCTCCGGTTGATTCTGGCCGCTTGCGGCTTCGCGCCGCCCTTCTCTCAAAACAGAAACCCCGGCCGCCGCGCCGCCAGGTTATCCTGGTAGCTCTCTTCCTGCCGGGTCCATTCCGCCTCCCGTTGCAAAAAAGTATCGCGCTCCTCCGGGTGGCCGTGTCGCGTAACCAGGGCATCGGCGTAGCGCTCGAGTGAGGCGCGGTCCAGCAAGCGGTCGCGCGGAATCCAGCCGGTGCCGCAGCGTGCGCCGAGCAGGCTGCCGGCGATGGCGGCGACCGTGTCGGCGTCCTCGCCCTGGCGGACGATGTCCGCTAGCAACGCTTGCGGTTCGACCTCGGGCAACAGGGCCAGGGCCAGCGCGTGCAGACCGCCCAGCAGCACGAAGGCTTCGTTCGGATGTACCTTGGGATAGAGGTCGCCGAGGTGTGGCCGTGCCAGCTGGCAGAGACGCTGGCGGACTCGCTCCACATCGCTGTCGTCCGTCGCGAAAAACTCCGCCAGCACGCGCGAAACCAATGGGCCGGCGTTCCGGTCGATGGCCCATTCCGGTCGGCCGTTGAGCCAGGCACGCTCGTGCTTGGCCACCATCGTCGGCAGCGTTTGCCGGATTTTCGCCACAGGTTCATCGGCCAGCAGTGCCGCCACGGCAGCGGCAATTGCGTAGGAGAACGCACCCGCCCGGATGTCGCCGTGCGTGACCAGGCTCGATTCAAAAGCCACTTTCGCCAGATGCTCCGGCTGGTCGCGATAAAGGGCACCGAGCGGTCCGATGCGCATGGTCGCGCCGATGCCGGCCGTGGTGCTGCCCGCCCCGCTCGGTAACTGGCCGCGTTCCAGCTGAGACACCGCACCGGAAAAGTTCCGCCCGAAGCCGCGCCAGGCCCGCTGGCGCTTGCCGGCAACCAACCAGTCCGCCCAGAGGGCCACCGACCACGGCGGACGCAGGCAGACGTTGATGAGGGCCAGCGCTTGCTGCGTATCGTCGGAGTGCAGTCCCAGTGGCCGTAGCCGTTGCACCGTGCGCGGTCCCAGCGGCCTGATGCGGTCCAGAGGGTAACCCGCCGGCAGACCATCGTAACGGCCGTACACTCGTTCAATATCGGCGCTGTGCCAGCTTTCGACCGGGCAACCGAGCACATCTCCCCACGCCAGGCCGAGCAACGTCCCCCGAATGCGATCGGTCGAGTTCGTGGACATCGGTCCATGCTCCCGGGCTGAATCTCGTGGTTCTCTGCCGCTTGTACCAGCTTTGTCGGACGTGCGCCGCAGGCCAGGCCCCGGAATCGGGTTTCTTCCCTTGAAACCAGTTGCAGGGCGAAGCGCAGCCGCTAGAATTCAACCCATGTCTGGGCCGAGCACGCACACAAACCCTGTTCCCCGTTCGGGTTTCCCCCGCTACGCCGGAACCGGATCGACGTCGGCGGCGAAAGGGCAGTCAATGGAAAAGTGGATGTGCTGGAGTTCCCTGGGCGTCGCCAGTGTCTTCTTGCTGCTGTTCCTGCTCGACATCATTTTCGACCTGGCCAATATCCCATTCCAACCGTTCGGCGGCATGGACTACGTCGTGGACGTGCTCGGCGCGGTGGGCAGTGTCTTGCTGATCTACCTGTCCTGGAACGCACTCAGGGATCTGCGTTGACCGCTGCCTCTGGCTCCCGACACAACGTCGCCAAGTCCACCAGTGCCGCCAGCACCCCCGCCGTCGTGTGAACGGTTGCTTCCGCCGCCACCGGCAACCCCAACTCGACCACCGCCGCGCTCGTGACCGGACTGATGGTCACCAGCTTGACCTCACCGCTGCGGATGCGCTGCCGGCTGGTTTCGTCCAGCTCGCGAATCAACGACCGAGCGATGTTGGCGCTGGTCAGCGTCACGAAGTCGATCTCACCCCGGCGCAGACAGTTCAACGGCTCCGCGTCCTCCAGCACGGCGTCGACTTGAGAATAGACGCAGACCTGCTCGATGTCGGCCACTGCTTCCAGTTCCGCACGCAAGACCTCGCGCGCCCGATCGGCGCGGGCCAGCAGCACTCGCTGGCCGCCTACCCGCTCTTTCAACGCCGCGGCGAGCGCTTCCGCCCGGTAGACTTCCGGCACCAGGTCGGGTTCGAGGTGGTAGCCGCGCAGGGCCGCCGCCGTCTCCGGCCCGATCGCCGCCAGGCGAATGGTCCCGAGCGCCCGCAGATCGCGGCCGAGATGTCGCAAACGTTTGACGAATGCATGCACCCCATTGCTGCTGGTGAAAACCAGCCACTGGTAGCTGGCGAGGTGCGCGATGGCCCGGTCCACCGCGTCCCAGGAGGGAGGATCGCGGATTTCGACGGTCGGCAGGATGTAGGGTGTCGCGCCGAGTTGCTCCAGGCGCTGGACGAAATCGCCGGCCTGGTGCTTCGGCCGCGTCACCAGCACGCGGCGATTGAATAGCGGCCGTTGTTCAAACCACTGAAGCCGCGCGCGCAATGCCACCACCGTCCCAATGACCACGACGGCGGGGGCAACCAGACCGGCATTGAGCACGGCGGCAGGCAACTGCGCCAGGGGAGCTTCGAGCGTCTGCTGATCGCCGGTGGATGCTCGATGCACCGCCGCCGCCGGCAGGTCCGCCGGCATCCCGTGGTGCAATAGCGTCTGCACGATCTGCGGCAGCCGCGAAATGCCCATGTAGATGACGAGCGTGCCGGGGAAGCGAGCCAGCGCCGCCCAGTCCACCGAACTGCCGGGCTTCTCCGGGTATTCGTGCCCCGTGACGAAGGCGACAGCGCTGCTATGAACGCGGTGGGTCAGCGGAATGGCCGCGAACGCGCCGGCCCCGAGCGCCGACGTGACGCCGGGTACGATCTCGTAAGGCACGTCGGCCTGTTCGAGCGCGCCGGCTTCTTCACCGCCGCGACCGAAGATGAACGGGTCGCCGCCCTTGAGCCGCACCACGCGCTGCCCGGCCCGGGCGCACTCGATCATCACGCGATGGACGTGCGGCCAACGTTCGGGGTGATCGCCGGGCAAATCGTTGACGCAGATGAGCCGTGCCCCTGCCGGGGCATGTTCGAGCAGGCGGAGATTCACCAGCTTGTCGTAGATGACCACGTCGGCCGCAGCCAGGCAGTCACGACCGCGTAACGTCAGGAGACCAGGGTTGCCGGGGCCTGCGCCGACGAGATAGACCAACGGTTGCCGATATGTCGCCATGTTCCGGTTTATCCTACTCGTTTCCGGCGCGGCGGCAAAGTAGTCCGCCGCTTCGCGGCGGCACGAGCGGCGCAGCCGCTCGGAAAGTAGCCCGTCGCTCCGCGGCGGTACGAGCGGCGCAGCCGCGAGTCTACTGCCGGCGACTTGCCGCGCTAGCGGAAACTGAAAACCAGGTTCGCCGACTGGCGCCGCCCATCCTGGAGTAACGTGGACATCGGTGGTATTCCGATTTGTTGCGCACGCCGCACGCCGCCGGCGCTGCCACTCGCGGCTGCGCCGCTCGTACCGCCGCGGAGCGGCGGGCTACATTGCAGCAAGCTGGGCCGACCGCGCGGCCTGGATCGACTTTGCGGGGTGCGCAAGAATCAATTCGTGGTTCCCAGGGGATTTTCCCCTGGAGGTCGGCCGCCGCAAACGTCATCGTGCAATAATTGGCTGGATGCCAGGCGCTGGGCCCGGCGTTGGTGGAACGGAAGGGACGAGCAGATGCGCCGTCTGATCCTGATCGGAGTCCTGTTCCTGACGGGTTGTGCCAACACCGTCGGTCCTGTCGAGCACTTCCGCGATCACACGCGGGTGGACGACCCCCTGCTGACCATTCCCGAGCAGCAGGCGCGCGGCCGGGACCGGCTGGCCATGCCCGACCCGTCGGCCAATGTGTCGCCGCGCACCTACGCGGAGTTCCCGAGCCCCACGGGCCGGTGACCCGCCGAGGCGCACGGGGCCGCCGCTTCGAGGTGCCTGATGCTCCGCTTGCTCCGGCTTGCTACCGTGTTGCTGCTTGCCACTGGTTGCGCGACCGTCCCCGCGGAACCCATTCCGCTGCAACCGCTGCCGGCCGATAAGGACGAAGGCGTCGAGTACGGTCAAATTCTGCTCCGCGCGCGGCAAAATGCCATGTCGGCCACGGAGGCGTTCTACCTGAACCAGTGGAACGAACTCGACGAGGCCGGCCGCCGCCTCGATCAGTCGGCCCGGCTCCTGCTGATGGCCACGGCGGTCCCCGCCAAGCAGAAAGACAAACTCGACGCCAACGCCGCTGACTTGCAGAAAGAAGCCGCCGCTTTGCGCGAAGCCGCCAAGGCCCAGGATACCAAGCGCAGTAGCGAAGTCCTCCAGCGACTGCACCTCAAGGTGCGGGAGATGCGCGCGGAATAAGAGCATCAGCGGATCAACCTGACGACATCTTGAGTCGTTGATACTCAGCAGCCCAGGATTTCGCGATCGCGGGCAAGCGAGTCTTTACCTCCCGACCGAACAACACTTCATCCACATAGCCCATGTGGAGCATGTCGATGATGCGGCAAAGGTAAGAACGGCCTTTCACCCACCATGTATAGTGGGCGTCGATCATCAGGATGTGCTGGATGTGCGTCGGGCGGTCGGAAGCAGCCGGTTGCTCTCGCAGCGCTGCGTCCAACTCTTCCAGTTCCATGCCGTCCAGCAATGTCTCATAGACGCCGTCGGCTACCCGGCTGCCGAACGTGGTCGTGTAGTAGTACTCCTTCACCTCCCAGACGGCAATGGGATTGACTGGCCCTGGGAAGGCCCCATCGATGCGGCGGGCCAGCGTTCGGAATGGCTCCCGATTGCGGGTGACCGTCGTCAGTTCCTGCGGGTTGTAGTCGCACGGAAGTTTGCCAATGTTGGCCGCGATCAGCAAGTTGATGATGCCCGTGAAGTAGGCCGGCTTCTTCATTTCGCCGCTTTGCTTGTTCATCGGCATGGCGGGTGAAGTCTTGCGTTTCCTCGACAATTGCTTGAACAGAGCTTGAGCTTGGGCGGCGTCCATCAGTAGCGGTTCGACAATGCGATTCAGAGTGTCAGCGCGATAGTCGAAATAAGCGACGACCTGCTTGCCCAATTCCGTGGCCGTGCCGTCGACTCCGATCAAATGGTGGGAGGTGAGGTGAAGCGCTTCCAGGGCTGCCTGGATTTCGGCCAGAGTCGGCACCTTGATCGGTCCAGCTTGCCCTCTAACGCCGGCCTGGCGCTTCGGTCTGACCGTGTAGCCTACTTTCTGGCTTATGGTGCGGATGCTGGCCCAGAAGGCTTTGGACAGGCCGGCGAATGCGGGGTCGGGTCGCATAGGCGCAATTGCTCCTCGAAACGGTTGACCAGTTCGAGCAACGACACGCCCACGGCCGCGCAGACTTGTCGCAACTCGATCAGGTCAAGTCGTCGTTCTCCCGATTCGTACTTGGAAACGAACGACTGCGGTTCCCGCAGTCGGGCAGCCAGGTCTTCCTGGCGCAGCCCCGCACCCAGGCGTAACTGTCTGAGTACCCGTTGCAGCGCTTCCTGATCCGGGGTGAAAATGCTCTTCTCCATGCTGCCATTGAATTCAATTGACAGCGCATCCCAAATTAGGATATTCTTGTCCTGGCTTTATCTTGACCTCAGCAAAGGGCTGGAAAGGTTGTCGATGCATGTACCTGTTCAAGGAACTGTCTGGGCCAGCGATCACACCCTTTCGAGCGCAATTGCTCAAATGGATTGGCAACAAACAGCGCTTCGCCCATCAAATCATCGCGTATTTTCCCTCTAACTACGGAACTTACTATGAACCGTTCCTGGGGAGCGGTGCGGTATTGGGCACTTTGGCCCCAAAGTCCGCCGTGGGTTCGGATGCCTTCAGACCGCTGGCCGAAATCTGGCAGCAACTGCGCCGCGATGCTAATCGACTCAAGTCGTGGTATGCCGAGCGTTGGCAGCTTCTGAAATCCGCAACAAAAGAGACTGTCTACGAGCAGGTTCGGCAAGCCTTCAATGCCAGGCCCAACGGGGCCGATCTTCTGTTCCTTTGTCGGACGTGCTATGGCGGCGTGGTCCGATTCCGCAAGGCGGACGGCCACATGTCCACTCCCTGCGGCGTGCACCACCCCATCGAGCCGCGATCGTTCGCCAGAAGAGTCGATGAATGGCGGCGACGGTGCTGCAATACCGAGTTCGTCCACGCCGATTTCGCCGACATCATGGCCCGCGCGCAGGCCGGAGACCTGATCTACTGCGACCCGCCGTACCGCGACTCGCAGACCATTCTTTACGGCGCGCAGTCTTTCAGTCTCGCCGAACTCATCGCCGCCATCGAGCGTTGCAAGGTCCGGGGTGTCCGGGTGGCCTTGTCGATTGACGGCACGAAGCGGTCGGGCGGCAAGATTTGTAACGTTCCGATTCCGGCCGGCTTGTTCGAGACGGAAGCGACGGTCAACTGCGGCCGTTCCATGCTGCGTCGCTTTCAAATGGCGGGGCAGACGCTCGAACAGGAAGTGGTCGCCGACCGGCTTTTGTTGACCTACTCCGTCAACTGAGGAGCATGAGCTCACCGGCTCTTACTGTGGCCTTCGCTTTCCCAGCGCGCTCTCTTCCAGTTCTTCCAGCGTGCGCGGCCAGTCGTCCTTGAGCAGGCGCGACAGCGAGCGGTCGGCCAGCAGCTTGCCGTTGGTCTGGCACTTCGGGCAGTAGTTCGTCTCGTTCTCTGCGTAGACAATCCGCTGGACCGCTGTGCCGCAGTCTGGACACGGCCGGCCGAAGCGGCCGTGAACTGCCATGCCGGCCCGAAACGCAGTCACCTTCTCGGGGAAGCCATCGCCGGTTTCCTGGCGCAAGCGCTCGGTCCAGTCGCGCAGCGTGGCCTGCGTTGCGGTGAAGAGGCGATTTACCTCGTCCTCGGACAGCCGCTGCGTCCAGGTCAGCGGCGACAGGCGGGCGCGGTGCAGGATTTCGTCCGAGAAGGCGTTGCCGATGCCCGAGAAGAGGTGCGGGTCGGCCAGGGCACGCTTCAGGGTGTGATTCTCGCGCAGCAGAGCAGTGCGAAAGTCCACCGCGTTCGCATTGAGCACTTCCAGCCCACCGGGATTGTGAACCGCCAGTGCTTCCTCGCCCTGGACGAGGTACAGAGAGGCTCGCTTCTTCGTGCCGGCTTCGGTGAGCGTCAGAGTGCCCTGCGGGAAATCGAAGGCGGCCAGCCCAATCTTGCCAGGCACCTTCGCGCCGCGCTCCTTCCAGTGTAGACGGCCGGCAATCATCAGGTGCAGCACCAGGAACCGCTGGCCGGGAAATTCCCAGACCAGGCGCTTGCCGAGGCGGCGCAGGCCTCGCACCGGCTGACCGGCGAATGCTTCCGGAGGCGGTTCAACACTGCGCAGGAGAAACGGACTGGCCAGCCGAATGCGCTCCAGCGGTTGGCCGACGATACGTTTTTCGAGGGCTTCAAGATAAACGACGACATCGGGCAATTCGGGCATGGCAAAGCCCCACGAGTCGTCAGCCGGAGACCGGCGTGCGCCGCGGGCCAAACCACGCCCGGCGCATTGCCAGCAAATACCAGTGCAGGTAGTGCGGCAGCCAGGCGAACAGCTTGAAGCGCGACTGGCCCGCCGCGCGGTCATGCCAGGTGGTCGGTACTTCCGCCACGCGCCAGCCGTTCCAGTGCGCTTTGAGGGTCAGTTCCAGGGCCAGCGCGAAGCTCGCCTTGCCTTCGATGGGCAACTCGACGACCCGCCGGCTGTAGGCGCGAAAGTTGTTGGTCGCGTCGTGGATCGGCAGGCCCGCCAGCCAGTGTAGGGATACACCCGCCAGCCAGGACAGGAAACGTTTGAAGCGCGGTCCGCCCTGTTGCCCACCCCCTTTCACGTAGCGCGAGCCGGCCACCACGTCCGCGCCGCCGCGAATCAGCCGGGCCATCTCGGCCACATCCTTCGGCTCGTCGGAGCGGTCAGCCATCATGACCACGATCACGTCGCCCTGGCTGGCCTGAAAACCCGCCTTCAGGGCGTTCAGCACGCCCTTGCCGAGCGTGTTATGCACCAGACGCACATTGGGACACGGTGGATCGAGGGCCGCAATCGCGGGCAGCGTGGAGTCTTCGGGGAAGTCGTAAACGATCAGCGTTTCGTGCGGTTCGTGCAGCGTCGCTTCCAGTTCGCGCAGGAACGGCTGGATGTTGTCCGCTTCGTTGTAGACGGGCACGACGACGGAGATCATAGACGACCAACCCCGTTTAGCCGCGAGCCAGCAACACCGCTTGCGGTTTAGCACGCCGCAGCGCTCGCCTTTGGCTCGCGGCTAAACGATGACTCAGATATTCCCGAAATCCACCTGTTGCTTGACCCACGGAATGACCACGTCCAGCATTTCGCTGAGCGTCGTGGTCGCGCGGAAGCCGAGCACGCGCGCCGCCTTGGCCGTATCGGGCACGCGCTTTTGCACGTCGTAGGGGTACGGCGGATCGGAAGTGTATCGGAACGGCACGCCGGGCCGCAGCTTGGTCCAGATCATTTCGGCCAGTTCCAGCACATTCGTCGAGCTGTCCGTGCTGATGTTGAAATCGTTGTTGAGCGCTTCCGGCTTCTCGATACACAGGCGGATGCCGCGCGCCAGGTCCGCGCCGTAGGTGTAGTGGCGCACCTGGTGCCCGTCGCCCAGCAACCGCAGCGGGTCTTGACCCTTGGCGATTTTCTGAATCAAGTCGGGCACCACATGGCTCATGGCCAGCTTCACGTTGCCGCTCAGCACTTCCTTCTCGCAACTGGCCCGCCGCTCGCCGACGCCCACGCAATTGAACGGGCGGACAATCGTGTACGGCAGCTTGTACTGCTCCCAGGCTCCCTGCGTGTAGTATTCGACGGCCAGCTTCTGAAAACCGTAGGTCGAACTGGGCGGCGGGCAGCGGCGCTGCTCGCCTTCGGGAGTCGGCCAGACCGTGGCGTTCTCGTAGACCATCGACGAGCTGACGACGTTGATCTTCTTCAGCGTGCCCTTCTGGTAGGCGTCGATGGCGGCGTCGAAGGCCGCGCCGGTGATGCGTTCGTTTTCCGCCAGCAGGTCGTAGGCGAACTCGTGGAAGTAGCTGATGCCGCCGATGCGGGCTGCGCCGGCGACCAGCTGGTCGCAATCGCGCAGCAAGTCCTGGAGCAGCGGGATGTCCTTGGCGTCGCCCTGGACGAAGCGGTAGCCGGGGTGTTCGAGCGAGGTTTGCTTCAGCGGCCCGTATTTCGAGAAGTTGTCCAGGCCGACCACCTGATGGCCCGCCTGGAGTAGTTCTTCAACCAGGTAGCCGCCGATAAAGCCGGCCGAGCCGGTAACGAGAATTTTCATGGGTGAATCAGCCCGGAGTCGCGCGCGGGACGGCAATCAACTGCTGCGCATTGTAGCGAACCGGCGAGCCGGTGCTACGAGTTGCGCGCCGGAACGATAGGATAATCCTGGTTTCGTCCGGACGACCCGAACTCCATGCAAGGACCGAGCCATGAGCAAGCTGCTGAATGAAACAGGGCAAGACCTGCTGTTCCGCGAGGCGCGGACGCACAATGTCTGGCTGGACAAACCCGTGGACGATGGGCTGTTGCAACAGGCCTACGACCTGGCCAAGATGGGTCCGACCTCGGCCAACATGTGCCCGCTGCGGATGGTGTTCGTGAAGTCGAAGGAAGCCAAGGAAAAGCTCAAACCCGCCCTGGATGCGGGCAACCTCGATAAGACGATGCAGGCGCCCGTCACGGCGATCTTCGGCATGGAAATTCGCTTCTACGAGCAGCTGCCCAAGTTGTTCCCGCACGTGGACGCCAAGGCGTGGTTCAAGGACCGGCCCGAAAACGTGCTGGAGACCATCGCTTTGCGCAATTCGTCACTACAGGCCGCCTATTTCATGCTGGCGGCCCGTGGATTAGGCCTGGATTGCGGCCCGATGTCCGGCTTCGACAATGCCCAGGTGGATGCGGCCTTCTTCGCCGGCACGACCATCAAGTCGAACTTCATCTGCAATATCGGCTACGGCGATGCGAGCAAAGTCTACCCGCGCAATCCGCGTCTGACCTTCAGCGAGGCGTGCCGGATCGAGTAGCGCTGAAGCAACCGGACGCGGACGCATACCACTTGGAGGCGAGCGGCGGGCGTCAGCCCGCTGTTGGCACAGCCAGCCACCTGACACCGCAAACAGCGGGCTGACGCCCGCCGCTCACCTGGAATAACATCAATTGCAGCGCAACCCCGCTGGCGGCGTGCGCAATCGCTCCGCCAGCAGGCTCAGGAAGCCGCGCGCCGCCCCGAAGTGCTTGACGGCCAGCAGGGGTATCGCGGTAGTCAGCAGGGTCTGCTCGGCAACAGTCGGTTGCCAGAGCGCGGCGGCTCCGGAACGGCCGCGGCTGGACATCACAATCAGGTCCGCCTGCCGGGTGCTGGCGACTTCGCGGATGGTACGAGGCAGGTCGGTGGCTTCCGCGAAACAGGGCGTGAGCTTCACTCCCAGCGTGTCGATCGGCTTCATGAAACGGTCGAATGCCGTCCACACCGAACGCTGCACCGCTTGTTGTCCCCAGGAACCGGACAGGTAGGCATCGTCGAAATAGACATGCAGCACGATGCACTCGTTGGCCCCGCAGAGTCGCGCCAGGACGGCGGCCACGCGCAGGCTGTCGGCGGCTGGCAAGGAAAAATCCACGGGCACCAGCAGTCGGCGGGTGATCGGGTTTGCGCCTTCCGGGACGAACCAGACGGAACAACCGGCGCGGCGCACCAAGTCGCATGCCAGCGCTCGCGCGCCCGCTTCCCCGACGAGCAGCGCGTCAATGTCGCCCGCGGCGGACCGAGCCAACAGGTCTGGGGGGGCCAGGCGCTGGCCGGACGGCAGGCGGAGCGACTGCACTGCCTGCGGGACTGACACGCACAGGTCTTTCCCTGACCGCGTGGCCACGGGCGTTCGTTCGGCAGGCCGGACTGTCGGCGTTTCGGCCGACTCGACCCAGCTTGCCGCGTAGCGCAGCAAGGCATCGTCGTAAGCGTTGCCCGTCAATACGGCCAGGAGGCTGCGCTCCGCCGGCGCTAGCGCCCGCAGCGCGGCGCCCGTGGTTGCGGCATGGGAGCCGACCGGAAGCGGGTTCATGGTCGATCCTCCGAGTTTCCATTCTAATCCAACGTGCTGCCGCCCGAACACGGTTCCTGCACGGAATTTTCACGGAGCGGAAGTGCCGCTCAGGGCGGCTCGCAGGTCTCTGGCAGCGCCGTTGCGCGGCAGCATGGCGGGGTGGTGCAACTCCGGACCGTGGACCTTGGCGGACAGGGAGTCCCAGTCGATGGCGAGGCTGCCACCCAGGGCTTCGTGCTGCTTCTGCCAGTTCATCAGCAGTTGCAGGCAGGCGTCGTCGATGTAGCTCAGGCTCTCGATGTGAACGTGCAACTCGCTCTCGGCCGGCACCGCCTCGATGGCTTCCGCCAGCTTGGGCAGCCGGATGAAGGTCGCCGCCCCCTCCAGGTACATGAACGTGCGGTGGCCCTGCCGTTCCACGCGGATGTTCAGGCGCGAGAACTTGTATAGCAGTTTGACGAGCGACAGCGCCACGCCCACCGCCACCCCGACGAGGACGCCGCTGAAGACAATGGCCCCCGCCGTGACCAAGCAGGTGAAGAGGTTCAGGCGGTCGGTGCGCCACCAGGACGCCAGAACGCGCAGGTTGACCAGGTTCACGACGGCGAGGATCAGCACCGCGGCCAGGCTGGAAGTCGGAATCAGCACCAGCACGAAGGGCAGTAACGCGACGAAGATGAGCAACCACGCGCCGTGCAGGACACTGGCCAGCCGGGTGCGGGCACCCGCGCTGACGTTGGCCGCGCTGCGGATGATGACGCCGGTCAACGGCAGAGCGCCCAGCAGGCCGCAGACGACGTTACCGACGCCTTGCGCCGTCAGTTCGCGGTCGTAGCGAGTGCGCGGTCCCTGGTGCAGCTGATCGACGGCGGAAGCGCTCAACAGCGTTTCGGTACTCGCCAGAAACGCCACGGTCAGGATCAACTCGAAGACCGACCAATCCGCCAGCTGCGGCAGCACGGTCAGTTGCAGCGGCCGGACCAACTCGGACAGATCGCTCGGAATCTGGACGCGGACCACTTCCAGCCCCAGCAGGGCTGCCGTCGCGGTGGCGGCCACGACGGCGATGAGCGAGGCGGGCACGACGCGCAGTCGGCGGGGGCAAGCCGTCCGCCAGGCGAGTAAGAGCACGATGGTCAGGATGCCTATCCCGGCCGCATGCAGGTGCGCCTTTTCGGAATCGGCGGCGAACCAACGTTCCAGCGCCGGCCCCATCGCGACGAGATTGTCCGCCGTCGAACCGGCGGGCTGGTCGTCGCACATGACGTGTATCTGGCTGGCGAAGATGATGGCCGCGAAGCCGATCATCAGTCCGTGAATGACAGCCGGTGAAACCGCGCGGAACCACTGCCCCAGACGCAACAGGCCCGCCGCCAGTTGCAACAGGCCCGCCGCGAGAACGACCGCGCCGAGCACGTCGAGCCCGCGTTCCTGGCTGATCAGCCAGACCACGGCGATCAAACTGTTGGCTGGCCCGCTCACCTGCATCGGGCTGCCGCCCAAGGTGGCCACCACCAGACCGCCGATGATGCCGCTGAGAATGCCTGCGGCCGGCGGCGCGCCCGAAGCGATGGCGATGCCCATGCACAGCGGCAGGGCGACCAGGAAGACGACGAACGAAGCCAGCAGGTCCGCGGACCAGGTCTGTCGGAAGCTGCCGTGCAAGCCAGTGCTACGCGCGCCCATGATGGTCTCCTGTCCCTGTTCCGGGACGAAAAAAGGCCAGGCAACCGCGCCGGTCGGCGCG
>JAEUIF010001128.1 GCA_016795185.1 Planctomycetia bacterium
AACTGTATGATTGGTTGTTGGCCAATAAACTCAAATAACCGCTGGTCGGTTTAGCACGCTTTAGCACTCTCCCGGAGGACTCTCACTGATGGCGCGTTCCAACGTCAATCGTCGCGATTTCCTGAAAACCAGCGCCGGCGCTGCCGCGGTCTCCATGTCCGCCGCCAGCTACAACAAAGTGCTCGGCGCCAACGACCGCATCGGCGTCGCCTTCCTGGGCGTCGGCGGCCGGTGCCAGGCCCACATCGAGATCATCGGCAAGCTCGTCAAGGAAGGCAAGGGTGGCGTCGCCCCCGTGGCCGTCTGCGACGTCTGGGACGGTCTCGAAGAGGAATACGAGGTCGAACGCGACGGCAAGAAGGAAAAGCGGCTCTACCTCCAGGGTCTGTATCCATCGGCCAAGAAGGCCGGCCTGAACGTGGATGACAAGACCCACGTCACCAAGGATTACCGCAAGCTGCTCGACCTGAAGGAAGTGGACGTGGTCTGCGTGGCCACGCCCGACCACTGGCACGCGAAGATGTCCATCGATGCCGCCAATGCCGGCAAGGACGTCTACTGCGAAAAGCCGATGACCCGCACCATCGACGAGGCCCATGCCGTCGTCGATGCCATGCAGAAGAACAAGCGGGTGATGACGGTCGGTGTGCAATCGATGGCCGACCCCACCTGGACCAAGGCTTACGAGGCCATCCGCACCGGCAAGATCGGCAAGGTCGCGCAGGCCCAGACCAGCTACTACCGCAACTCGGCCGTCGGCCAGTGGCGCTACTACCGCCTGCACAAGAGCATGAACCCCAAGACCGTCGATTGGGACATGTTCCTGGGCAGCCAGGTGAAGGGCGTCAGCGGCGAACCGCTGGGCCCGCAGATTCCCTTCGACCGCGCCATCTTCGGCCAGTGGCGTTGCTACTGGCCCTTCGGCGGCGGCATGTTCACCGACCTGTTCGTCCACCAGACGACGCACCTGATCGCCGCGATGGGCGTGCGCTACCCGGCCCGCGTCGTCGGTGCGGGCGGCCTTTACCTCGAGTACGATGAGCGCGACGTGCCGGATGTGGCGGCCATCGTGGCCGACTACAACGAAGGCTGCCAGCTGATGATCACGGCGACCATGATCGCCAGCTACCCCATTGAAGAAGTCATTCGCGGCCACCTGGGCACGATCAAGTTCGTCAAGGGCGGCTACGAAATCATCAAGGACAACCCGCAGGGCGGCGCAGGCATTCCGGCCCGGCTCGAACAGTCGGTCAAGGGCGAGTTCGTCGATTGCGCCCCACCGACCGGCCGCCACGCCGATACCGAGGCCCTGTGGCTGAACTTCCTCCAGTGCTGCCGCGACCGCAAGCGCGAGACCCTGAGCACACCGGAACTGGGCGCTGCCGCGTTCACCACGGTGGCGCTGGGCGTCAAGAGTTATCGTGAAGGCCAGGTGCTGTTCTGGGACAAGGACAAGCGCCAGCCGACGCTGGCCGATCGCAGCTGGGCGACCCGCTGGGAGCAGCGCAGCAAGAAGCGCGGCAAGCCGGAACACATCATCGGCTGGAACGCCGGCGACACCGGCAGCCTGCTCGAACCGCCGGCTTACCAGAAACTCGCCGGCCCGTGGCTCAACGGCAAGGACCCCGCCGACGGCACCAGCGCCGGCTAGAGCGGTTTGCAGATCGATGGAGCACCGGACGGGATGGTCCGCACAGCGGACCCTACGAAATTATCGTAGGGTCCGCTGTGCGGACCGCTCCAGCCAGTTGCAAATCGCTCTAAGGCCGCTCGCGGCATTGCAGTTTATCCATGCGCAGGGGCTTACCGCCCATTCTTGGGCGGTAAGCCCTTTCCTGTTCCCAGGAACCAGTCAGCCATGAACGAATGCGTCCTCGCCGAGCAGAGCCATGCCTTCATCCGGCAGCACCAGTGGCAGGTCGCGGTGCTGCCGTTCGGCGCGACGGAACCGCATAACCTGCACATGCCCTACGGCACGGATAACTTCCAGGTCGATGAGATCGGCCGTCGCGCCTGCGAGCGCGCCTACCGCGCCGGGGCCAAGGTGCTGCTGCTGCCCACCATGCCGTTCGGCGTGAACACCAATTACATGAAAATCCCCGGCGGCGTGACGTGCAGCGTCACCCCGACGACGCTGCTGCGCCTGATCGGCGACCTCGTCGATTCGCTGGAAAAGCAAGGCGTGACTAAGTTGCTGCTGCTCAACGGCCACGGCGGCAACGAACTGAAGCCACTGCTGCGCGAACTGCACCACCGCACCAAGGTCTTTCTCTGCCTGTGCGACTGGTACAAGATGGCGACTGACCAATACGCCCACATCTTCCAGCAACCGGGCGAACATGCGGACGAGGTCGAGACCAGCCTGGGGCTGGCTTACTTCCCACAGTTCGTCCGTCTCGAACAAGCCGACGCCGGCGCGGCCCGGCCGACGCGCTTCGACGCCATCAACCGCGGCTGGATCGGCATGACGCGCCCCTGGCACCTGGCCACCACCAATACCGGC
>JAEUIF010001141.1 GCA_016795185.1 Planctomycetia bacterium
TTCACGCCCGGCAGGGAGGTACGGTGATCGGCTGTCTCCACGAGTGGGCTCTGGCACACACTGCAGCGCCCAGTCGGGCTGGAAAGACCGACGTACTTCAGACAAGCACTCCCTGGACGCTGCACTAATGAAGCAGCCGCGAAAATGAACGTTTTGACGAGATCGACGTTCCAGCCCTGGGCGCCGGGTTATGCGCACGCAGTGTGCTTCCGTTTTTTCCGCCAATCCTGACGGAATGTAAACGGCACAGCCGAGCCTGGTGAACTGGTGCGGACCGAAGACGAGCTAGCGCATCCATCCAGCGGCCGATCGAGGACGGACCATGAGATCCTGCTCCATGCTCCTGGTTTTCTGGCTGGGGCTCGTCGGCACGACGGCTTCCGCCGCCGGCGACCGAGCGAGCCGCGACAAACTGCTGGCCGAGGCCGAGTCGCGGCTGAAATCCATCTATGAGCAACGGGATTTCGCCCCGGCTGCTTTTCCGGGCCAATGGCTCGCGGACAGTTCTGGCTATTGCATGCTGGAGCCCCCCAAACCGGGGATGACGCCGGAAATCGTCCAGTACGACGCGGCGACCGGGAAGCGATCCGTCCTCATCGGTGTGGACCAACTCGTCGCCCCCGGCACGGCGGAGCGGTTGGTCGTGCAGCGGTTCTTCCAGACGCCCGTCGCCCATAAGTTCTATCTGCAAACGCGCACCGGCAACTGGGTCTTCGACTTGAAATCGGGTAAGCGGCAACAATTGCCCGCGGAAGTGCCGACGGCGGCCAGCACGTTCTCTCCGCAAGCGGATCGCATCCTTTTTCGACGTGGCCGGAATCTCGCCGTGCTCGAGATCGCCAGTGGACGCATCACTCCGTTGACCACGGATGACGATCAGAACCTGGAAAATGGCGGCGAGAGCTGGAGCCCCGATGGCCGGCGGATTGCTTATCTCCAATCGGATTTCTCCAAAGTTCGCCGTCGGTCCGTGGTCCATCCGACGGACCCAACCTACCCCGCAGTCACTCTCGAACGCTATGCGCGCGTCGGCACGCCGATTCCGACAATTCGCGTGGGAGTTGTCGATGGTGAGGGCGGGGCCTCGCGCTGGGTGAAACTCCCCGCCGACCCGGGCACGTTTTACATCAACAGCGTCCGCTGGGCCGGGAACTCGCAGGAACTGCTGATCGAAATGCTCAGCCGCTCCCGCGACCATCGCAAGTTCCTGCTTGCCAACGTCGAGTCCGGAGAAATTGCCGTCGCCTACGAAGAATCCGATCCCGCCTGGGTCGACGCGAGTTATGCCGCCAATGCAGGACTGGAGTGGCTTCGTGGCGGCAAGGAATTCATCTTGCTCAGCGAGCGCGACGGCTGGCGGCAAGCTTTTGTGATGTCGCGCGACGGCAAACGACGGACGCTGCTTACCAGGGGCACGTTCGACATCATCGCCCGCGGGCCGGTCGATGAACCAGGCGGCTGGTTCTACTACATCGCCTCGCCGGACAACGCGACCCAACGCTATCTGTATCGCATCCGACTCGACGGCAAGAGCGGCCCCGAGCGGGTGACTCCGGCGGACCAGCCAGGCACTCACAGCTATGAATTCTCACCGGATCGGCGGTGGGCATTCCATACCTATTCCACGTTCGACAAGCCGCCCGTGGTGGACCTGGTCCAGCTATCCGACCATCGCTCGGTGCGGATCCTGGAAGCGAATGAGCCGGTTCAAAAACGCGCCAGCACGCTGATTTCCAGGCCGACCGAGTTCTTGAAACTCGACATCGGCAACGGCGTGGTGCTGGACGCCTGGATGATCAAGCCGCGCGACTTCGACGAGAAAAAGCAGTACCCGCTCTTCGTCTTCGTTTATGGAGAGCCCCATGGTCAGACGGTCCTCGATGATTGGTCCGGCGGCCAGAATCACTCGATGTTCCATCGCATGATCGCCGACCTCGGCTATCTGGTGGTGTCGATCGACAATCGCGGCACCCCCGCTCCCAAAGGCGCTGCCTGGCGACGTGCCGTGTACGGCAGCCTGGGGCCGCTATCAACCGAGGAACAGGCGGCGGGTGTGAAAGAGCTGGCCCGGATGCGATCGTATGTCGATTTGTCGCGCGTGGGCATCTGGGGCTGGAGCGGCGGCGGCTCGAATACCTTGAACGCGCTGTTTCGCAAGCCCGAGGTTTACCATGTAGGCATGGCGGTGGCGCCCAAGCCGCGCCCGGAACTGTACAACGCCTGGTTCCAGGAAATCTTCATGCGCACGCCCGAAGTGAACCCGGAAGGCTACCGCAAGTCCGCAGCCATCAACTTCGCGGAAGGCCTGCGGGGCGATCTCCTGATCGTCCACGGCACCGGCGAAACCAATACCCATCTGCAAATCACGGAAAGCCTGGTGGATCGGTTGATCGAACTCGGCAAGCGCTTCGACTACATGGCTTACCCCAACCGCGACCACGGCTTGCGCGAGGGCAAGGGCACCGCGGTCCACCTGCGCATGCTCATGACGCGATACTTGATCGAACACCTGCCCCCCGGTCCGCGGTAACATCAAGCCACGGAGCAGCTGCGCGAGTCCGACGAAAGGACCTGGGACGAGACCGATTCTCGACCGGCGAGGCTGCCACTTCTCAACCTGGGAGGCTTGCACCGCGATGAACCAGCGCTCTTGTGCCGTTCTTCTCACCGCACTGCTGCATGGAATCGGGCTGGCGTCGGCGGCGCACGCGGGACCGCCTGTCCAGAACGTCGTCGTCCTCTACGCCGACGACTGGCGGCATGACACCCTCGGCGCGGCCGGCAATCCGGTCGTGAAGACGCCGCACCTCGACCGACTGGCGGGCGAAGGGCTGCGGTTCACGCACAACTGCGTGACCACCTCCATTTGCGGCGTCAGTCGCGCGAGCCTGCTCACCGGGCAATGGATGTCCCGCCACGGGTGCAAGGCATTCAGCAAGTTCGACACCCCGTTCGCGGAAACGTACCCCGGCTTGCTCCGCCAGGCGGGTTACCACGTCGGGCACGTCGGCAAGTGGCACAACGGGGCGTTCCCGGCCCAGGAGTACGACTTCGCCCGCTCGTACATGGGCAAGCACTGGTATGAGGTGAATGGGAAGAAGGTCCACGTGACGCAGCGGAACGAGGAGGACGCGCTGGGGTTCTTGCGGGACCGGCCGAAGAACAAACCGTTCTGCCTGACGGTCGCCTTCTTCGCCACGCACGCCGAGGACGGCCACCCAGACCAGTACCTGCCCCAGCCCGAGAGCATGAAGCTCTACGCCGACGAGAAGATCCCCGTGCCGGTGAACGCCACGGAGGAGTCGTGGAAACGGCTGCCGCCGTTCTTCGATAAGGCCAACGAAGGGCGCAGGCGGTGGGCCAAGCGGTTTGACACGCCGGAAAAGTACCAGACCTCCATGAAGAACTACTACCGACTGGCCACCGAGGTGGACTCGACCTGTGGGGCCATCCTGGCCGAGTTGAAGAAGCAGGGGTTGCTGGACAATACGCTGGTCATCTTCACCACCGATAACGGCTACTTCCACGGCGAGCACGGGCTGGCCGACAAGTGGTATCCGCACCAGGAGAGCATCCGCGTGCCCCTCATCGTCCGCGACCCACGGACGGCAAAGTCCAAGCACGGCGCCACCAACGATGCATTCACCCTGAATGTCGATCTCGCCCCGACCATCCTGGCGGCCACGGGAGTGCCCGCCCCGAAGACGATGCAGGGCCGTGACATCGCCCCGCTCTACCTGGCGGAGAAACCCACGACGTGGCGGACCGAGTTCTTCTACGAGCACGCAGCCATCCGGAACGACGGCAGCCTTCCCGCGTCCGAAGCCCTGGTCCGCAAGGACTGGAAGTACCTGTACTGGCCGGATGCAAAGTACGAGCAGTTGTTCGACCTCAGAACCGATCCCCACGAGGAGAATGACCTGGCCCGTGACCCGAAGCACACCGCCCAGCTCGCCGAGATGCAGAAACGCTTCGGCGAGCTGAAAGCTGCCGCCAAGTAGCTTTCGCGGCCGAACCATCCGGCGATTCCTATTAGAGCGTCTGGCAAATGGATGTAGCACCGGACGCTATGGTCCGCACAGCGTACCCTACGAACCTACCGGAGGGTCCGCTTTGCGGACCGCTCCAGCCGGTTGCAAAATGCTCTAGGCTGTTTCTGACAATCCCATTCCTGGGTTAAATCGGCACCAAGATGATCGTATTTCCCAGGAAATTCAGAGTTCGGGAGGTCGATTTCTGAACACCTGTTCAATTTTCAGAAACAGCCTGGTGCAAAGTTCAGGGAGTGATTGCCTGACCGCCGGCAGTACGTCGGGCTTTCCAGCCCGACAGGCAGCGCCGGTGATCCGCAGTGTCGTCGAGCGGGCGCAGCCAGCCCCTGGCGCGACCGGTCGGGCTGGAAAGCCCGACGTACTTCAGGCAACCACTCTCTGGACAAGGCACTAGCGCTTCTCGCCGTTCCATTCCCGATCTGACACTCACGAGATGCAATCATGATTCTCCGCCACCGCTGTCTTCCTGTCGTTGTGCTCAGTGGTCTCCTGTTCGCACTGGCCGGCGAGAGCCGGGCGGCCGACAAACCGGTGAAGGTGTTCATCCTCGCCGGCCAGTCGAACATGGAAGGCCACGGGATCATCAAGGCCGACCCGAAGCGGAACGAGGGAAAGGGCAGCCTGGAGTACGTCGCCAAGAATTCCACCACGGCCGACAAGTTCAAGCACCTGCTGGACAAGGACGGCAAGTGGGCGGTGCGGGACGATGTCTGGATTCACTACCTCGACCGCAAAGGCAAACTCACGGCGGGCTACGGGGCGAAGGACGACCGCATCGGCCCGGAGCTTGGCTTCGGGTGCGTAGTCGGGAATCACTGCGCAGAGCCGGTGCTGCTCATCAAGCTGGCGTGGGGCGGGAAGAGTTTGGGAAAGGACTTTCGCCCGCCGAGTTCGGGCGGGGAGGTCGGGCCTTATTACCAGGAGGTCGTCGAGCGGACCAAGGCAGTGCTGAAGGACTTGAAGAAGGAGTTTCCGGAGTTCGGCGACCGCGGCTACGAACTGGCGGGGTTCGGTTGGCACCAGGGGTGGAACGACCGCATCAATCAAGCGTTCGTGGATGAGTACGAGAAGAACCTGGCCCACTTCATCCGCGACATCCGCAAGGACCTCGGGGTAAAGCGACTGCCGTTCGTCATTGCCGAGACCGGCATGACCGGCCCGGACGAGAAGCATCCGCGGGCGCTGGCGCTGATGAAGGCACAGGCGGCCGTCGCCGAGTACGAGGAGTTCAAGGGCAACGTGGCCTTTGTCAAGACGCAGCACTTCTGGCGGCCGGAAGAGCAGTCACCGACCAAGCAGGGCTACCACTGGAACAGCAACGCCGAGACGTACTACCTGATCGGCGAGGCGATGGGCGGGGCGATGAACAAACTGTGCGCGACCGTGAAGTAACCGACCGTTGTCCGCGCTATGAAGTAGAACGACCTCCATGAGACGCGCGTTCTTGGGCGGAGCAACTCGAACCAATCTTCTCCGGCCGACTGCCAGCAGTTGCTGCCCACGGTGAGCCGATTTCCGTTCGCTGTTATCCACGCCGAGCACGCGGACTGGCGCGGTCGGATTTCTGGCTTCGCTCACCACCGCCGCCGGTGGGGCTGCGGGCAGGGCAGGGCCGGCGGGTGCGGTACGAACGGGCGACTCCGAGGCCAGTTCGAGCAGCAACCTGGCGGCCAAGCAGCCGGAGAAGGTGAAGGAACTGACCGCCATCTACGAGCAATGGGCCCGGAGGTCCGGGGTGCTGCCCTGGGATGAAGTGCTGAAGAAGTCCGGGAATTAGCCTCGCTAGATTTCGCCAGAGGGTGAGTGATACGAGTCCACTGGCATCACTTTTCCTTCCGGTCCTGGCACTGTCGGCCGCAAACCCAGCGCGCAGCACCGAACCGGTGCCAGGGCCCACTATCGTCTTCAACCTGGTGGATGACCTCGGCAACAACGACCTGGGTTGCTACTCGGTGGCCTGAGCGTCGCCGCCGATGGGTTCCCATTGCCGGCAGGCCAGCCCACCAAGCCGGGTCAGTTGCTGACCGTAAGCGCGAGCGACGATCTTGAAACTGGCATCGTAATCGGGCATGGGCGCTCCACAGGAATGGTCGCAGAATCAAGACTTGCCGAGCACCAGGTCCACACACCAGCAACCTCGAACATGCTCGCCCGGCTGCCGGCAGTGGTTCAGGATGTCGGCGTTATCGCAGCCGGCATCTTCGAGGGCATCGGCGAGGATGGGCAGGCGGTCGAAGGCCCGCTCGTCGTAGATGGCTTGCGCGAGCGAAGCGACCGTTGAAGTGAGCCAGGTGGGCTCGACGGCAACGGGGCGGAAGGGGTTGCCGAAGATGTCGCGCAGCAATCGAAGCTGCATCTCGGCACTTGCTGGTTCGGTGCAACGTTGAAAGCCGCTCTTGTTGCGCGCGGTCCAACTGGCTGCGTCGTATGCCTGCTTGGCCATCAATGGATGCCACCCATAACCTGGCGGAAACGGCAAACCGCTGTCCGGCTTGGGGTGAAGCCCATGCTCCGCCCAGTATTCCGCGTACGTCAAGGCTTGTGCCATCTCTGTGCTGCCGCCGCCATCCCACTGGTTGTCCCAATGCCAGTAGGCGCAGGCAAAGAGCCGCAGCTTGCGTTCGCTTCGTGGAGCGGGCAGCCAAGCAATGAGCTTGCGGGATGACTCGCCAGCAAGCCATTCCGTTTCCGACATCAGGCGCTTTCTCCGACACTCGCTTGTTTCCGCCACTATTGAAGCGGCATGAAGCTGAGACACCGGAAGATCCTGTGATCCCTGTCGCCTTCCGCACCCCGCTTCCGATTTGCCAGGGTAAGCCACTCTGCCGGCGGTTACGAACCCTTGACACGCATCTGCACGCTGGCTGGGTAAACTTCGTGGCACCATTGGCACCGTGCCGTTTGCGGTAACATCCCGGCGTTAGAGCACCTTGCAAACGGGTGTAGCACCAGACGCTACGGTCCGCACAGCGGACCCTACAAAACTCGTAGGGTCCGCTGTGCGGACCGCTGCGCCTAGGTACCGTCGGCACACGCGCGTACATCGCGGACGAACGCGGCCACATCTTCCGGTTGCGTGTCCCAGGAGCACATCAGCCGTTCGCCGTCGGCGATCGTGTAGAAGTGCCAGCCGCGCTCGTGCAGGGCGTGGTTCCAGGCGGCGGGCAGCTTGACGAACACCGCGTTGGCCTGCACCGGATAGAGGATGCGGATGTCGGGAATGGCTCGCAGTTCGCTTTCCAGCGTGCGGGCCATACGGTTGGCGTGTTGGGCGTTGTCCAGCCAGGCCCCGGATTCCAGCAGCGCCGCCCAGGGCGCGGTGAACAGGCGCAGCTTGGACACCAGGTGCCCGGCTTGCTTGCGACGATACTCGAAGTCCGCCGCCAGCGCCCGGTCGAAGAAGATAATGACATCGGCCAGGGCCACACCGTTCTTCGCGCCGCCGAAGCAGAGGACATCGACGCGCGCTTGCCAGGAGAGGGCCTTCGCCGGTGCGTTGAGGGTCGCCAGTGCGTTGGCGAAGCGCGCGCCGTCCATGTGCAGATGTAGGCCGAGTTCCCGCGCCGTCGCGCCGACCGCTTGCAGTTCTTCCAGCGAGTAGAGCGTGCCCACCTCGGTCGCCTGGCTGATGCTGACGACGTGCGGCTTATGGCTATGCACGTCGCGCCGTTTCGCCGCCGTCTCGCGAATCGCGGCGGGCGTGAGTTTGCCTTCCGGGCCACGCACGGTCATCAGCTTCAGGCCCTTGCCGGCGTATTCCGGCGCACCGCATTCATCGGTTTGAATGTGCGCATCCGCATGGCAAATGACGCTGTGATACGACTGGCAGATGCCAGCCAGCGCCAGGGCGTTCGCCGCCGTGCCCGTGGCGACGAAGAACACCTCGCACTCGGTCTCGAACAGGGCGCGCAGCTGCCGGACGGCGCGGGCTGTCCAGGGATCGTCGCCGTAGGCGGACGCATGGCCGGCGTTGGCCTCCTGCATGGCCTGCAAGGCTTCCGGACGGAGGCCGGCCCAGGTGTCGCTGGCGAACTGGCGGTGCGGTGCGGTGTGATCGCTCATGGCAGCAACTTCGTTCGGGAACGAGAATCAACTGGTTTCCGGCAAGAACGACGGCAGACTGATGCCGGCGAACGGTTGAAACTGGCCGCGCACCTGGCAGAAGTGCAGCTCGACGTTCTTCGCGCCCCAGCCGTAGAGCTGGTGAATCAGCCGGGGGCAGTCCGCCGGAATCAGCACCAGCGGCGTGCGGCCCGGATGGTGATTGAACTCGGTCCAGACCAGGGCGGCGGTTTCGGTCTCGCCGCGCGCCACGCACGGCCCGACCATGTTCATGGCGGGATGGCCGCAGGAGACGATCCAGCCATCGACCTGGCCGCGCGCATCCTCGTGTACCGCCGCGTGCCAGTAGCCGGCGCGGTTGGCGATGAAGTAGCGATAGTCTTCCTCGCGGCAAATGCCGCTGACTTCCATTTCCAGGGCGGTCATCGCCGGAATGTCAGCCGGGGTCGCGGGGCGCACCCGGTCGATGCCGGCCGGCGGCGACCGGGTCAGGCCGCCGGCCGGCACGGCCCGCACCAGGTCCGGGAAGGGGCGATAGGGCCCGTAGCCGGCCTTGCGGGAGAGCGAGTAGGAATCGAGGTTCATGGCACTCGACGTCAGCCGCAAGGCCGGGTAACCGCCGCGCTCGGTGAAATCGACGATCACTTGCAGCAAGCGCCGGCCGACCTGCATGCCGAAGTAGTTCGGATGCACGTTCATGATGCCCAGCGAGACATGATGCTTGCGGGGGTGATAATAGCACGAGCCCATCAAGCGCCCGGTTTCGGGATGCTGCGCCACGAAGGCGCAGCCGGGTTCCAGGTCGTGGTAAACGTCGTAGAAAACTTCGGTGACCTTCGGCCCGCCGCTGAAGCGGAACATCCGGCCGTGCGTATCGTACCAGCTGTTGATCGAGCAGTAGATCAGGTCGGCGACTTCAAAGCGGTCGGCCGGCGCGATGGGTCGGATGAGCGGGTCGGTCATGGGTTATCCAATCGTAGGTCAGGCTTTCCAGCCTGACAGTCTTGTACGTCGGGCTTTCCAGCCCGACCGGCAGTGGCAGCGATGAGCCGCATACCTCCGGCGCTGTATGTCGGGCTGGAAAGCCCGACGTACCTCAGCCCGACCGGCAGTGGCAGCGATGAGCCGCATACCACCGGCGCAGCGTGTCGGGCTGGAAAGCCCGACGTACCTCAGCCCGACAGGCAGTGGCAGCGATGAGCCGCACACCACCGGCGCTGTATGTCGGGCTGGAAAGCCCGACGTACCTCAGCCCGACCGGCAGTGGCAGCGATACGCCGCATACCTCCGGCGCTGTATGTCGGGCTGGAAAGCCCAACGTACCTTAGCCCGACCGGCAGTAGCAGCGATGAGCCGCATACCGCCGGCGCTGTATGTCGGGCTGGAAAGCCCGACGTACCTCAGCCCGACCGGCAGTAGCAGCGATGAGCCGCACACCGCCGGCGCAGCGTGTCGGGCTGGAAAGCCCGACGTACCTCAAGCGGCCAATCGCGGATCGGTCTGCTACTTTACCAGCAGGCCACGGCGGCTTCAGAGACTATATCGGCGGTACCCCAGCATGTCCTCGGCGCGCGACGTCTTTCTGCAACGAGTCCAGGATGCTCTGAAAGCGGGCAACCGTCCCGGCGAAACGCCCGAACTGCCGACGCGCGGCCAGATCGGCTACCAGGGCGGCGGTCCCGATCTTACCGCGCGCTTCTGCGCGGAGTTGCAGGCGGCCGGCGGTTTTGCCCACATCGTCATCGACCAGGAAGAGGGTGCCGCCAAAGTGCTGGAGTTGGTGCAAGCGAAGGCGGCAAAGCAGGCACTGGTGGGCCGGGGTGCGTTCGTGGATGGGCTGAACCTGGCGGAACGTTTGCAATCAGTGGGCGTGCAGACCCAGGGACCGGACGGCCTGGCCCCCGCCGATTGCCGGGAACCGTTCTTCAGCGCCGACATCGGCATCACCGGCGTTGACTATCTCGTTGCCGAAACCGGGACCGTCGCGTTGCTCGCCAAGCCGGCGGAACCGCGCTCGTTCAGCTTGCTGCCGCCGGTGCATGTTGCCGTGGCGCACCAGGCGCAATTGCTGCCCGATCTGTTCGATCTTTTTGCGAAGCTGGCCTCACGGCCGTCGGCGGGCACGGGCCGGCTGAAGCTGCCTTCGTGTCTCTCGCTGATTACCGGGCCGAGCAAGACGGGTGACATCGAGCTGAAGCTGGTGACGGGGGTCCACGGGCCGGGGGAACTGCACGTCGTCGTGGTGACGGGGTAAAGCAGCAGCTTGCGGATGGGTGTAGCACCGGGCGCTATGGTCCGCACAGCGGAC
>JAEUIF010001168.1 GCA_016795185.1 Planctomycetia bacterium
CACGAACAGCGGGCTTACGCCCGCCGCTCGCCTGAAAAGTCGCAGAAAATAGCACTGCCCGCGTGTTCAGCGCGGCTTGGGACGTCCGCTCCGTTCCGCGCCGACGGCCTCGCGACTGCTGGCTTCCCGGCCGTGCGGGCAATCCGAGCAGAGTGCGCAGGCCGAGCAGTTGGGTTCATCTTCCCAGCAGTATTCGTTGGCGAGGAAGCTGATGATCTCGTTGAACAGCGGTCCGCGCGCCTTGGGGATGAGGTGCTCGATGCTGCCGCGCAGGGCTTCCAGGTCTTCTTGCTCGTTTTCGAGCAAGCCCAGGCGGCGCAGCACCCGCAGCGTGGGCAAGTCCAGCGGGATGGCGTGCCCGGCGAGGGCGCGCTGCATCACCCAGGCGACGACGTAATCGTTGCCCTTGACCGCCTCGTACTTGCTGATGTGCTTGGCGGCCTGCTTCAGCCCCTTCTTGTGCAGCAATTCCAGGTCGAAGGAGAAAGTCGTCTCGAAGACTTCTTGCAAGAGCGCGATCAGCTTCTGCGCCCGCGCCTCGGCGTGGGGCAGGTCGGCGATGGCTTCCTCGACCTCGCGAATCGAACTGACGCGCACTTCATTCCAGTCGAAGAAGCGTTCTTGCAGGTTGCGGTAAGCGCGGTCGGCCAGTTCGCGGGTCGTGCCTTCCCGGCAGATGGCGTAGATGATCTGCTCCAGCACGGGAAGTGCCGCCGGCTCGGGCGGGTCGTAACGCTTCTTGATCGTCGTAAACAAATGCGTCAGCACGCGCTGCTTATTGTTGGTCGTGGCGGGCATGGACGTTGCGGTCACCCCCAAAAATGGATGATTGGCGAAGGCGGGTCAGGAATCCCTGGTTTCCTCTTGGGCCGTTCCGTCGGCGTTACCTGCCTCGCCCCGCGTCTCGGCCGCTGCGTCCTCGGCCGTTGTCGGGGGCGTCGCTGGGGTCAGGGCCTCGTGGATCAACCGCGAGACCTCGATGCTTTGCTTGACTCCCTTGTCCTCGACGAACTGGACCACCGGTGTATAGCGCGTCTGGAGCCGGTTACCCAGCTTCGACTGGACGAAGCCCGCGGCGTGCCGCAGGCCGTGCATGCACAGTTCCTGTTCCTTGTCCGTCCCCATGATGGAAACGTAGACCTTGGCATGCTGCAAGTCGCCCGACACCTCGGCGCGCGTAACCGTGACGCCCTTGACGCGCGGATCGCGCAATTCAAACAGGATCGTCTCGGCGGCGACCTCGCGGACGATTTCGTTGACGCGGGCGATGCGGTGGGTCTTCATAAATGAATTGTACAGCCTCCGCCCCGGTCCTGCCAATAGGGACGGTGATTCGGCGGACACCGATTTTGACCGAAAGCGGGGGAATGTGCGGGGCAGCTGCGATTGGGCCGCAGGTTACTGCCCACAGCTGAAGTGTTCAATTATTGAACACCTGCCGGGCCAGACCAAAGGGCATGGACCACGGAGGCGTGAAAACCCCAATGTTTTGCCACTGCGCGCCAAATGCCTCTTGGCACGGAGTGGCAAAAACCCCAGTGTTCTGCCACTCCGTGCCAAAATGCTTATTTTCGTGCTACTGCTCTTGCGTCAGCGCACCTCGGCTTGGTAGGCGATTTTCACGGCGACTCATACCTCTCCAGTTCGATGGCAATTTCCGGCCGCTTGCCGATCTTGATGGTCTGCTTCACCTGCCCGACCTTGGGCGCGTACCAGAACTTGAAGGACAGGTCTTGCATGTTGCCCTCACCGTCCGGGGCCTGGAATCCCTTGCTGGTCGCGGTCACCGCCTGGTATTTGCCCGCCGGCACCTCGACCTCTTCCTCGCCGCTGACGAACTCGCCCTTCAACTCCTCGTTCCCGATCTTGACCGCGACCTTCCAGGTGTCGCCCTTCTTCGGCGGCAGCTTCAAGACCTGAAACGGCATCTCCGGCTTCTGACCGGCGATGGTGTAGCGAAAGACGCCGTCGTCGCGCACGGCCACATGTTCGGTCGCCACGATGTTGCCGTCTTTCAGGGTTTCGATCAGGGCGCAGAGCACGTCGCCGACCTTCTCGTGCTTGGCGAC
The DNA here is from genome assembly GCA_016795185.1 of Planctomycetia bacterium. GTDB lineage: Bacteria > Planctomycetota > Planctomycetia > Gemmatales > Gemmataceae > JAGVLI01. The sequence goes on from JAEUIF010001168.1 coordinate 2,070, forward strand.
CTGCAAGGTCAGCTTCGCCGGCCCGACGCGGTAATGCCACTTGGTCCCGACCTTGAGCGGGAAATAGGTCGATTCCTTGAGCTTGTCGTCGGCCGCGCCGGCCAGGTTGAAGGACAGCAGGAGGCCCGCCAGAGGAACGATGCCGAGTACCTTCATGATTGAAACCTCGAAAAATACCGCTTGCGGTTGAGCCAGAAGGTTGCTGCGAAGCCGCGCGCGGCCATTACTGTCGTCTGGCGGCATCATCCACCACCGCGCCGCCCCATGCAAGGGCCGAGATGGGTTTTCCGCCGCGCACGCTTGTCTTCAACCGCGCGCCCCATCACAATGAGGGCTGCCGTATTCCGGCCGGATACCGCCATTCTTCCCGGAGTTTTCGCGCGATGCTCATGGATACCAGTCGCTGGCTGCGCTTGCTGGCTGTGGCTGCCCTCGTTGGCCTGCTGGGTTGCGCCGCCCTGTGGCTGACTCCCAGCCCCGAACTGCCGGCGAACCCGTCGCCCGATCGGCCGAAACTGGTCGTGCTGGTGGTCTACGACCAGATGCGCGGCGACTACCTCGAACGCTGGCAAGCGCTGTTCGGCGAGGGCGGCTTCCGCCGACTCATGGACGAAGGCGCCTGGTTCCAGAACTGCCATCTGCCGTACGCCAACACCGTGACGGCCGCCGGGCATGCGTCGATGCTCACCGGCTGCACTCCGTCCACGCACGGCATCGTCGCCAACGAATGGTACGACCGCGCCGAGGAGCTGGACGTTTCGTCGGTCTTCACCATCCGCTACGAACAGCTGCCGCCCCCGCAACCGCCGCCGGTGGACAGCGCCACGGGGCGCGCCCTGCGCTACCCGAGCGCGGCGCCCGACCGCTTGCTGGCCCCGACGGTCGGCGACGTGCTGAAACGCGCATCGAATGGCCAGGGCAAGGTCGTCGGCCTGTCGATCAAGGACCGCGCGGCGGTGCTGCCGGCTGGGCATCGCAGCGACGCCTGCTACTGGCTGGACAGTTTCAACGGCACGTTCATCACCTCGACCTACTTCAGCAGCCGGCTGCATCCGTGGGCCGCCGAGTTCAATCGCTTGCAGCCGAAGTACGCCGACCAGTGGTTCGGCCAGGACTGGACGCACCTGCGGCCGGACATCAACTATGTGCGTCATAGCGGCATTGACGACCAGCCGGGCGAAGGCAAAGGGTTCCTCCAGGGCCGGGTCTTCCCCCATCCCATGACGGGCGGGGCCAAGCAGCCCAGCAAGGCGTACTACAATGCCATGTACAACTCGCCCTTCGGCAACGACCTGCTCCTGGAGTTCACGCGCCGGGCCATCGACGGTGAACAACTCGGCGCGGACGAGCAACCCGACCTGCTGTGCGTCAGTTTTTCCTGCACCGATTCCGTCGGCCATACCTGGGGACCGGATTCGCAGGAAGTGCTCGACGTGACCCTGCGCGCCGACCGGGTGATGCGTGGACTGCTCGACCACCTCGACAGCCGCGTCGGCCGGGGCCGCTACGTGGTGCTGCTGACCGCCGATCACGGTGTCTGTCCGCTGCCGGAAGTGAGCCGAGCGCAGGGCCGGGAAGCGGACCGCCTGTCGTTCGCCAAGTTGACTACCGAAGCGGCTGATTACCTGTCGGTGCGCTTCAAGCAACCCGAGGGCAGCGTCCGCTGGTTCGAGGGCCTGGGCCATCCACCGTTCTTCTATCTGAATCGGCCCGTCCTCGCCGCGCTCAAGCTGGACGTGGCGGAGGTGTCGCAAGTGCTGGCACGCTGGCTGCAAAGCCAGACCGGCATCCAGCGCGCTTACACACGCCAGGAACTGGAAGGTCCGCGCCCGCCGGAAGAAGACGAGCGCGTCTGGAAGACCTACCATCCGCAGCGCTGCGGCGAGGTGCTGGCGATTCTGAAGCCCTACTACATCTGGGAAATGCCCTTCGAGGGCGGCACCTCGCACGGCACGCCGCATCCTTACGACACGCACGTCCCGTTGCTCGTCTTCGGCGGCGGGGTGAAACCGGGCGCGCGGCCGGAACCGGTCTCGGCGCAAGCGATCGCGGCCATCGCCTCGCAGGCCCTACGGATTCCCCAGCCGGAAAAGTCGCAAGGGACCGTGCCAGCGGGGCTGTGGCCGGAGTGAGAAGTTTGCGACCGGCTGGAGCGGTCCGCACAGCGGACCCTACGGCATTCTGTAGGGTCCGCTGTGCGGACCAGTCAGTCCGGTGCTACACCCGTCCGCGAATCGGGCTAACATCCGTTGTTTCCTTCACCGACTTATCTTTCCGGCGCGGCTTGAACCTTCATAAACTCGCGCCGCAGTCGGTGGGTTTCCGATTGCCAGGCGCGGAAATTTGGGTATGCTACACAACCAGCTGAACGAGCGACACCTAGGACGATTGCCCCGCTGAGAGATACCGGGATGCACATCTGGGCGGAGTACGGGACGTTCTTTCGTGAGTTTCGCCGTCATTTCCGGGACACCGGGTCCGTGTTGCCCAGCGGCCTGTTCCTGGCAAGAGCGCTGACCACCGAGTTGCGTAAACCGCGTGCTCCGGCGCGCATTCTCGAAGTCGGCCCCGGCACCGGCTCCGTCACCCAGCAAATCCTCCGCCACCTGCTCCCCGGCGACCGCTTCGACGCCGTCGAACTGAACGGCCATTTCGTCGCCTTGCTCCAGCGGCGCTTCGACCGCGACTGGGAATTCCGCTCGCGCCGGTCGCAAGTGCGGTTGATTCACTCGGCCGTGGAAGACCTGGCAGGCGAGGCGCAATACGATTTCATCATCTCCGGTCTGCCCTTCAACAACTTCCCCGCCTCCCTGGTGCGGGAAGTGTTTCAGGTCTACGATCGTCTCTTGCGTCCGGGTGGCACTCTGTCGTATTACGAGTACGCCTTGGTTCGGCAGCTGAAAACGCCGTTCGTGGATCGCAGCGAACGTCGTCGGCTGTTCCGGGTGGGCCGGTTGGTCAACCGCTACATCCGGGCTTACCAGGTCCGTCGCGAGCGCGTGCTGGTGAATGTACCGCCGGCCATCGTGCGGCACCTGAAGCTGAAACCGGCGACCGAGTTCGCGCCGCTGGCCCGCGGCTGAACCGGACAAAGTCCTGACTGCAACGCCTCTCCCGTTTTCACATCCTTGCGGCAGTCAGGCCAAGACCGCTGACGGACAACCCACGTAGGGTCCGCTGTGCGGACCATTGGACGGTCAATGGTCCGCACAGCGGACCCTACCGGAAGTTGCTCCGCCGGTTTTTTACCCATCTTGACGGACGGAACCGAGACCGCGCCTCCCTGGGGAAATTCCAGTGAGTCCCCGTCGGGGCGTCATTTCTTTGCGAACGGAGGAATCGTTCATGGCTTCCCGCGTGCTGAGCACGGCCCTCTTGCTCCTGGCGTCGCTGCCTTGCTACGCCGGCCCCAAACCCGCCGACCTGCCGCAGAGCCCGCAGGTGGACTGCATCGTCCCCGCGCACCCGGTGCTGATCGGCGAGATCGTCATCGTGGGCAACGAGCGCGTGCCCCAGGACTTGATCCTCTCGCGCCTGCCCTTCTCCAGCGGACAGATTCTGAGTGAACCCGCGCTGAAGATGGCCGAGGACAACCTCGCCGGCATGGACCTCTTCCAGTACGACCCTGAAGGCACGGGCATCCGGCCGACGGTGACCGTTCTGGACCCGGACGGCCCGGCCGTGGTCAAGGACATCCTCGTCGAAGTCCAGGAACGCTGCGGCGCGGTGCTGCCGGAAGTGGAAGACATTCTCGTCCAGGTTGAGGAAACCCGCACCGGCGGTCTGCTCTTCGGCCTGGGCGTCAACAGTGATTGTGGTCTGACGAGTGCAGTGGCCTACGGCTGCTCGTCCCCGTGCGGCGGCGGCGGCAGCGCGGCGCGCGGCGTTTGCGGCGGCCCGACCTGCGACGCCGACAAGCCTTCGTGCAGCTGCGACAAGAACTGCTCCTGCTGCGGCTGCCAGAAGGTGCAGAAGGATGAAGACCTCGAAGTGATCCTGAACTGCAACTGCGGCGAAGGCTGCAAATGCTGCGACTGCAAGAAGACCATCGCCGCCCAGAACTGCGCTGAGGGCTGCTGCCCGTTCACCTTTGACTGCTGCGCCAGCGGCGCGGTCGGGTGCTTCCTGCTGGAGCAGTGCTGCCCGACCCTCAAGGTCTGCGGTATGTGCCCGGTGGTGCAGGTCCAGGTGCGCCAGGCGATGCAGCCCTGCGTGAAGCAGTTCTTCGCGGCCTGCAAGCAGATGTTCAAGCAATCGGCGACCGGCTGCGGTGACTGCTGCAAGGACTCGGGCTGCTGCGCCGAGGTGAAGGCTGCCAAGAAGGCCGAATGCCGTGGCCACATCCGCGTCGAAGTCCGCGTCTGCCCGTGGGCGAGCAGCGCGCGCAAGGCCGGCTTCGTCTGGAAGCACGGCCAGAAATTCGAGAAGCTGACCGTGATGCCGCAGGAAGAAGTGGTCCAGAAGGCTGCCGTGCAGTGCCCCTACTGCCCGGCCCCGGCCGCCGTCCAGCAACCGAAGAAGCAGGTCGGCATGGCCTGCACGCCGCTGGAAAACCTGGCCAAGATGGAGAAGGCCCGGCGCATCATGGGCCTGGCCGACCTGCTGTATGAATCCGGCAAGTACGACCTGGCCATCAAGCGCTATCGCAAGGTGATGGAACTGGTCCCCGGCAGCCAGTGGGACGCCCAGGCGCAGGACAGCGTCCACATGGCGCAGGCCATGAAGGGCATCGACGAGTGGTACGCCCAGTTCGGCCAGCAGGTGCTGGACGCCCACCTCGAAGAGATGCAGAAGAGCACCGTCGAGGAAGCCGAACCGATCCAGGAAAAGCCGTTGCCCTGCGAGCCTTGCACCGAGTGCCAGGCGATGCAGGAATACAAGGAAAAGTTCTGTGAATTGCTCGACCAGGCTCGCTGTGCGGTCGAAGCGGGCGATATCGACATCGCGAAGAAATTGGTGCTGGAAGCCTCGCAGTTGTCGCGTCCGGAACTGGCCACGCTGCTGAAGGCCGCTCACGAATGTCTGACGGCCGGCTGTCATGAGGAAGCCTGGGACAAGGTCAACCACGTGCTGATGCTCGATCCGAACTGCCTGGAAGCCCAGGACCTCCAGCGCCAGCTCATCGACATCGCCGCCGGCCAGTGCGACCAGTGCCCGAATGAAGGTTGCGAGCAGGAAGAACCGCCGTGCTACGAAGACGGCTGCGCGGCCGCGACCTGCCCCGGCATCGGCTTTCGCCCGGCGCTGCCCGCCGTCGATCCGAGCATCGTCGCGGTGATGGAGCGCGTGCTGATCGAGTGCGCCCGCCCGGATCGCTACGCGAGCGATTGCCAAGAGCAGGTGCTGGATTTCGACGACGAAGCCTGTGAGTTGCAGCTGGTTGAGGAAGTTGAATTCTGCCAGCCGGTCGATATGGTGCAACTCGGCAAGCTGTTGCACCATTTCGATGAGACCGTGCAGGAATGCGCCAAGACCGCGGGAAAGTGGTCGCGCCGCATTGAGGTGGTCCGCTTTGGCCAGGTCGAATGTGCCCTGACGATGGAAAAGGACGGCACCTGCTGCGTGGTGGTGTCCGTCTTGCCGCGCAACGCTCAGGACCTGTGCAAGTGGCAGCAAGTCTATCACAAGGCGGTGCGCAAGTGGGTCGAGCAGATGACCGCCGGCGACGATGACGACGACGATGTCGAGGAAAGCGAAGAGCCGCTGTATCAGCTCGAAACCGACCTCGATCCGGACTGGTAAACTGAACAACAGAGCAACACGGTCCGCACAGCGGACCCTACTTGTAGGGTCCGCTGTGCGGACCATCGTGTTTGACGCTTCACGACGGACCGGATCGCCGCGCGTTCATAGCCGCCGCTGGTAATCGTCGGCTTTGTCGATCTTGTTCGTAGTTCCGCCTTCAGGCGGCGAGCGACTCGCCGCCTGAGGGCGGAACTACGAGCTTTCTGACCGAGTAGCTTTCGGAACGTTCACCGTCGCCGCTTCGGTTCGACCTCCGGGTTCACCCACGCCGGCAGCTTTTCGCCGCTCACGCCCGCGATCAGGTTATTCGCACAAATCTCGGCCATCGCGTTGCGCGTGCCGACCGTGGCGCTGGCGATATGGGGCGCAACCACGACATTGGGTAGCTTCAACAACGGATCGTCCGGCGCGGGCGGTTCGGGGTCGGTCACGTCGAGTCCCGCCGCGAAGATCACACCGTCACGCAGCGCTTCCGTCAACGCTTTCTGATCCACCAGCGGGCCGCGGGCGCTGTTAATCAGCACGGCGGTGCGCTTCATCTGGCGGAAGGCCGCCGCGTTGAACATGCCGCGCGTTTTCTCGTTCAGATCGGTGTGGATCGAGACGAAGTCTGAGTCCCGCAGCAGCGTGTCGAAGTCCACCTGACGCGCGCCAAACTCCTTTTCGGCTTTCTCGTTCTTGTAAACGTCGTAGTAGAGCACCTGCATGTCCCAGCCGAACCGGCAGCGCTTCGCCATCGCCTGGCCTATGCGGCCCATGCCGACGATGCCGATGGTCCGGCCGAACAAGTCCTGCCCCAGATGGCCCAGCGGTTCCCAGGTCTTCCACGCGCCGGACAGCGAATAGGCATGCCCCTCGACCACGCGGCGCGCGGCGCTGATGAGCAGGGCGAACGCCATATCGGCGGTGGCGTCGGTGAGGACGCCCGGCGTGTTGCCCACCGCGATGCCCCGACTGGTGGCGGCCGGCACGTCGATGTTATTGAAGCCGACGGCGAAGTTGCTGACGACCTTGAGGCGCGGCGCGGCGTCGAGCAGTTCGGGATCGATCTTGTCGGTCAGCAAGGACACCAGCCCGTCGCACGCGCGCACCTTGTCCTTGAGCGTGGCATAAGGTGGCGGCAGCGGTTCGGGCCAGATTTCGGCGTCGCACTGCTCGCGGATGCGGTTCAGGCCGGCGTCGGGAATGCGCCGGCTGACAAACACCTTCGGCTTGCCGGCCATGCGGAGTCTCCTGTTCGTGATTGGCGAGCGGCGGGGGGGGGGGCCCCGGGTTGTTGGGGCAACAAACCGCGGGGGCGCCCCCCCCCCCCGGGGGAGAAAAAAAAACCCC